>JANLUQ010000344.1:0-6470 GCA_031363565.1 Armatimonadota bacterium
GCCAGCCCGGAGGCCAGCCCGGAGGCCAGCCCGGAGGCCAGCCCGGAGGCCAGCCCGGAGGCCAGCCCGGAGGCCAGCCCGGAGGCCAGCCCGGAGGCCAGCCCGGAGGCCAGCCCGGAGGCCAGCCCGGCACCACCACTCCTGGACAGTCTGGTGCGGGGCAACCTGGACAAGGGCAACCTGGACAAGGGCAACCTGGACAAGGGCAGCCGGGTCAAGCAGCAGGGCAGGGGAAACCCGGTGGACAGGCGGGCCAGCCCGGAGCACAGACAGGACAGGCGGGCGATGCCGGAACACAAGTAGCGAGCGCCAACCTGGATGCCCCTGCCGCAGCGGCAACGCCGGGGGCGCAGGGCGCAGCGGGCGGCGTCCTGAGCGGCGAGCAGAACGATGGCATGTCCGACACGCCCGATGAAACGCAGATCGCAGCCCAGAACACCGAGGCCACCGGCTTCGATAAGCCTGAAACACAGGCCGCGCCTGACTTGCCCTCCGACACGGTGGGCGGCGACAAGAAAGGCATCCCCGGCGCGCTGATTCTGCCCCCCTCGCCGCCGATGGGGACCGAGACCGGCAAGGACCCGACGCCGCACCGCGTCAAGACCAACATCCTCACCCGCGCCACGGGCAAGACGGCAACGCGCATCAGTCCCGTCACCTTGCCGACGCCCACGAGCCGCGTGCAGGCCACGCGCAAGGCCACGCCCGCCCCGGTCGGAATGGCGAAGAAGACCGATGCCAAACCCATCGCACCCGCCCTCTCTGTCGGCTCGACCAGTGTGCGCGGCACCGTCGCGGTCGTCGTTCTGCCCCGCCCGCATCTAGCATTAGGGACCGTCGCGGACACGATTGACCCGCCGCTCCCGCCCGCAAAGGGTACGCCGCGCGCGCGGACCCTCGCGCTCAAACAGGCCCCGGTGCGCGCCCTTACCGATGCCCAGACGCCTCCGCCCGCCGCCCCTGCGCCGCCCACGGAGAGCGTCAAGAAGACCCCGCCTATCATCCGCCAGGTGAAGAACAGCCAGGGCATCAAGGAGGGGACCGAGCAGCCCCTGCCCCCGACCCCTCTGCCCGACAGCGACATGGAGATCGGCGATGGGTCCGGCCTGAAGGGCGATTACTACCAGGGCCGCCGCTTCGATCAGTTCCAGTTCACCAAAGCCGATCCGAACATCAACTTCGTCTTCACCGATCTGCCGGATCGGTCGCCCAGCCCCAAGATCCCCTCGGGCAGCGACTACACCGTCCGATGGACCGGCAAGATCGCGGCGAAGTACTCGGAAACGTACACACTCTATGCCACGGCGGACGATGGCGTCCGGGTCTGGATCAACCATAAGCTGATTATTGATGACTGGACTCTGCACGCGGCGACCGAGTTCTCCAATCGGTTCACGTTCAAAGCGGGCGAACAGTACCCGGTCAAGGTGGAGTATCTGGAAAGCGCGGGCGGGGCGGCCCTCGTCCGCCTCTACTGGTCCAGCCCAAGCCAGCAGAAGCAGTACATCCCCGAAGACGCCTTCTTCTACCCGCTGCCCAGCGATGAGGAAGACCTGAAGAAAGATAAGGCGCCGCTCTAGAAGCGGCGGTTGACGCAAGCTATGACCTCACGTTCTTCGTTTGCCTGGGCGTGGCCGGCCGCCGCGCTGGGCTTCCTCTGCTGCATGACCCCCGCTGCCGCCCCGGCCCAGACGGCGGCAGGCCAGACGGATGACGCCGCCGTGCAGGAACAGGTGGCGAATGTCCCCGCGTCGGCCCGGCTCCAGCCCGTCCTCCTGCCGCCGGACCCAAAACCCGCCATTCACGGCCCACAGATCGTGGGCGCGACGCCAGGCCACCCGTTCCTGTTTCGCATCCCCGCCACCGGGGCGGAGCCACTGGCCTTCGCCTGTGCCGACCTGCCTCCCGGCCTCGCCCTGGACCCCAAAACGGGCATTCTCTCCGGCACCGCCCCAGCCGCGGGCCGTAACACGCTGCACCTTTCGGTGGCCAACGTGCAGGGCAAGACCACGCGGGCGCTTGTCCTCGTCTGCGGCGACCATCCGCTTGCCCTGACCCCGCCGATGGGCTGGGACGCCGTCAACCTCTACGCTAACACCGTGGACGATGCCAGGGCGCGGGCGGCGGCGGACGCCCTGGTCAAGTCCGGCCTGGCCGCGCACGGCTGGTCCACCATCCACATCAATGATACCTGGCAGGGCATCCGGGACAAGAAGACCGGCGAGGTCCTGCCCAACCGCCGCCGCTTCCCGGATATGAAGGCATTGGGCGACTATGTCCACGCTCAGGGCCTGAAATTCGGCCTGGAGTCGTCCGCGACCGAGCACACCTGCGCCGGCTACCCCGGCAGCCTCGGCCACGTGGCCCAGGACGCTGCCGCCTATGCCGGGTGGGGAGTGGACTATTTGCAGTATGACTGGTGCCCCGTCACCGCCCTTGATGAGACGCCGCCGCCCACCGACCAGCCTGCTGCGTTCAAAGAGATGCATCTGGCATTGAACAAGACGGGCCGGGACATCGTGTTCGGCGTGGACACCTTCGGCGACCGTGATCCGGGGGATTGGGCACCCGCCGCCGGTGCGAACACCTGGGTCACGAGTCGGCAGGTCTTCGATGACTGGCCCATCGTGACGCGGGCCGTGTTTGACCTGCCCTGGGCGGCGGAGCGGGCTGGGCCGGGCCATTGGGGAAATCCCGGCCTGCTGATGGTGGGGAAATTCGGCATCGGCACTGTGCATCCTACGCGCCTGACCCCGAGCCAGCAGATGGCTCAACTGTCGCAGTGTGCCCTGCTCGGTGCGCCCCTGTGGCTCTCCTGCGACCTGACCTCGCTCGACCCGAACGCCTTCCACCCGTCTGTCACGGCGATGCTGACGAATGACGAGGTGCTGGACATAGACCAGGACCCCGCCGGTCACCCCGCCGTCCAGGTCACCGGCAACCGGGCGATGCAGGTCTGGTCCAAGCCGCTGGCTGACGGCACGGTCGCGGTCGGCCTGTTCAATCTCGGCGAGGACCCGCGCCGGATGCGGGTCCGCTTCTCCCAGATCGGCATCACCGGCGCACAGCCGGTCCGCGACCTGTGGCTACACCAGGACCTGGGCGATTTCACCGGCACATTCGCCACCGACCTCCCCGCCTACGGGGTCGCCTTGATAAAGGTCGGTAAGCCGGTGGCACCGAGGTAGGGGCGGGGCACCCACGCCCTCCTATCCTTGTCTTCCGTCCTGTCCATGTCTTTTGTCCTCGTCTTCTGCCCCTATCTTGCGTCCCCTGGACGCTGGGCTTTTGTCAGCCTCGGGTTTCAACCTGTGGCTTCTTCCCGTGGCTTCTTCCCGTAGATGAATATGAACCGCACCCAACACCGCTCGCTGCTCTCCCTTTTTCTCTGGGTCCCGCTCCCGCTCTGGGCCGCACACGTCCCAGCCCACGCCCAGCGTGCCCCAGCGACCCCGCTGCCTGCCTCGGCCAACCCCGCCCCGCTGGTCAAGCCGGTTAAGCCGGTCAAGCCGCCAGATCCCAAAGTCGCCGCCTTGATGGACGCCATCCGGGCCAAAGACTTGGCCCAAGTCTGGCGGCTGCTGGCGGCGGGGGATAGCCCGGCCATGCACCTCGACGACGGGACGACCGCCCTGATGACGGCTGCGGGGACCGGCGATGCCGCCCTCGTCCGCCTACTGCTGGCGCGGAACGCCGACGTCAATGCCCGTGCTGATGATGGCGACAGCGCCCTGCTGGAAGCCGCCCATAAGGGCAGCGTCCCTGCCCTGCAGCTCCTGCTCGATAAGGGCGCGGACCCCAAAGCCGCCGACAAGCTCGGGGTCACGCCGCTCATGGAGGCCGCGCACTCCTCCAGCCCCGACGCCGTCGCGTTGCTGCTGGCACACGGCGCGGATGTCAACGCCCACGACACCAAAGATGGTTACTCGGCCTTGATGATCGCCGCCTATGCCGCCAATGCCCGGACGGTGCAGGTCCTGCTCGATCATGGCGCGGATGCGCGCGCCCAGGACCTGAATGCGCGGACGCCGCTGATGAACGCCGCATACTCCGGCACTGTGCCCAGCCTGACGCTGCTGCTGGGAAAAGGCGCCGACCTGAATGGGCATGACCGGGACGGCTTTACGCCTCTCGCCCTGGCCGCCGGGGCGGGTCGCCTCGCCGCTGCCCAGGCACTGCTTGCAAAGGGGGCGGACGTGAACGCTCGCACGGTCACCGGCTTCACGCCGCTGATGCAAGCGGCCTCAGCGGGCAGCATTCCTGTCATGCAACTCCTGCTCGACAAGGGTGCGGACAAGAATGCGCGAACGGGAGGCG
Source organism: Armatimonadota bacterium (assembly GCA_031363565.1). GTDB lineage: Bacteria > Armatimonadota > Armatimonadia > Armatimonadales > Capsulimonadaceae > JANXMY01. Next base: position 4,318 of record JANLUQ010000344.1, read on the forward strand.
GGGCGACGGCAGCCATCGTAGCGGCCTACGGTGGGCGCGGCCTGGCCGTCAAGCTGCTGCTCGACCAGGAGGCGGACATCAGCGCAGCGGATACCGCAGGCCACACCGCGCTGATGGGCGCGGCCTTCTCCGCCAATGCCCCCCTCGCCAAGCTGCTGCTCGACCGGGGGGCCGAGGTCGCGGTCAAGACCGATACGGGCTTCACGCCGCTGATGCAGGCCGCCTATGTCGGCAGCGCCGCCATCGTGGGGATGCTGCTGGACAAGGGGGCCGATCTGGAAGCCAAAAACAATCTGGGCTACACCGCATTGATGCAGGCCTCGGCCTCGGGCAGTCTGCCCGCCACGCGCCTGCTTCTGGAACGCGGCGCCGATGTGAGCATCAAGGACGGCAAGGAAAACACCGCCCTCTGGTGGGCCTTGCGCCACCACCACGACGATGTCGCTGCTCTGCTCCGCAAGGCCGGCGCGCCCGAACCCGCCAACCCGCCGGATGCGCCCGCTCCCGCCCAGCCGTCCCCGGCGGCAAATCCCGTCACGCCTTAAATCCCGTCACCCCTTGATGCTGCTTGAGAGAGCGGCCCTCGAGCCAGCATTGGGTTTGGCCTGCACGAGAACTGGGCATTTGAAAACGACCGAAGGAACAAAAAACTCGACGCGCCCGGAACTTTTGGGACGCGCGTTTCGCTATCATCTTTGGAGGAAACACCATGACCATTCGTACCCGCAAGGCAACGCTCGCCCTGCTCCCAGCCACCCTGGCCCTGCTCGCGCCCATGACCGCCGCGTTCGCGCAGACCGCGCACAAGCCTAACTTCATTCAGCGCCACCCGACCATGACGGGGATCGGTGCCGGCCTTGCCACCCACCATGCCCTCAAGGTCGCCGCGCACAACCGCAAGATGCATGGCCAGAAGCTGGACTTCGCCCAGCGCCACCCCACCATGTCGGCCATCGGCGTCGGCGCGGTCACCCGCCACGAGATCAAGGCGCACACGGCCCACTAAGCCGCCGCCCGATTGAACCAGAACCGCCCACCGCTCTCTCTGACAGCGATGGGCGGTTTTTGCTTTAATGGGGCAGAGGAACTGACTGATGAGCGGCGCTTGTACCATCTTCGGCAGCAAAGTTGATTACTTGGCTGTCTACAATATCGTGAGCGGGATATCGCCGGTGTCGGTAGAAGTAGCAGGCGTCCCCCAGGAATGGCAAACGCTGGAGGTCGTGCGAGAAAGCACGATCACCTTCCACAGCATGAAGCGGCAGCAGCAGCCTGAGTTCAATGACTTCTCCCGTCTCATTTTAGGTACTGCTACTTTCTTCCGGCACGTCGATGTCATGCCTATGGAAAGGCGAGAACGGGTTCTGGATGCGGTCTATCGTTGTCAGTTCTCCGTTGGCGTGGTTGCCTCGCCGGGATTCAATGAAGACGAGAAGCATTTCGATATGATCTTCGAGATAGCCAAGTCACTGAATGGTTTAATCTTCAACGGCTCCGGGATGGTTGATGTGAACGGTCTGCTTGTGCTGGACAATGAAGGCAACTTTGATGTAGCCTAACCTGCTGGTTACGGCAGCGGGCCCTCAAAAACCATAAGTTCTTGTGGCCCCGTTTGGCTTCACCCTCACCGGGGCCACGGGAACCGAGCTGCGCTTCCAGAACTACGACAGCCAGCCCGGCAGCCCCGGCACCGCCTACGCTTTTGACCCCCAGGGCAGCCTCGCCCAGCCCGTCACGCTGTACCTGCCCGGTCAGCCCCCCTTTGCCAAGGTGCGCTCCTCCTCGGCTTATGACGCCTTCGGCTGGAACAGCACCTTCACCGCCGAGGCTGCTGACACCTATGACCCGGTGGGCTTCGGGGGCCAGTTCGGCTACTACAAGGACGGGGCGACGGGCCTGTACCTCTTGACGCACCGCTACTACGACGCGGGGGCGGGCCGGTTCGTCACGCGCGACCCCATCGGGTACAAGGGGGGCATCAACCTGTATGGGTTTGCCGGCAACAACCCGGTCAACGAGAGCGACCCCAGCGGCTATAACCCTCTGAGCAGGTATTTAGGAAGGAAGCTGTCTGCATTCGAGAGAGCCGCACAAAAAGCTGGGCAGACGGCGATGGAATTTCTAGAGGAAGGGGCCGAGGCTAAGGCGGAGTA
>JANLUQ010000363.1:0-9324 GCA_031363565.1 Armatimonadota bacterium
CTCTTTGCGGCTATCCCGGACGGCATCGTCTGCCATTTGCATCCGCCGCTCGGCCAGCGAGTCACGCTTCTTATTCCGACGGTTGGGCTTGGGCGCATCGGATTTGCGTATTGGGATCTTTTCGACTGCGGCTTGCATGGATTGGTCTACTCTGCCCCGGCGTTTGGACGGGGTGTGACGTCTTCGGGCGAGAACGCCGGTCGCATTGCAATAATTCGCATGAGTATTGTGCCACATCTATACCCCGGACTTCAACCTTTTATGTGACTTTTATATAAAATTATCGCGCAAATAGTGAAAAAAGTATGGAAGCAGGAGATGGGGCAGGCATCGCCGAATCGGCGCGAACAGGTAATGCAATGGGAGCGAGTGACTACGATGCAGAAGAAATCAGCCGAGTATCAGCCGCCGGAGGGCGTAGAAACCGAGGCCGAACCCGGCTCACGTGGTCGTGTGCTGCGGAACAACTTGGGGATACAGCGCAAGCAGGAGAGGGAGCCGGCAACAGCCGGAACGCTATTTAGCCGCCGTCAAGGAAGGACACTTGATGCGCTACGATGACTTGACAGGCTTTTTTGTCGGGGCGTTGGAACGGGGGCTGGCATCCGATGTCTGAGGCTGGGGCGTGATCAGGCCCCGCGCTCCCTCAAAAACCGACGACTCGTACACGCTTCTGGCGGTACGGCGGCGGCGCGTCTCAGGGTCACGGATGAACGGGTTCGTCTCGGAGAGCGGTTTCATGGCCGGATTATACTACACGCCAACCCCGAGACTGCGCCCCCGTTTTTCTTTCGCGCCTCGGTAGGGTATCATAGCGGCAGACAGAGATAATCTTTTCGGATATTGTTTATCCACAGAAGGCAGGAAAAGCGCTAATGACGGTACTGGTCACGGGAGCCTCCGGATTTATCGGGCGGCATGTATGCGCGGAGTTGGTCAAAGTGGGGCATCCGGTGCGCGGGCTTGCGCGGCAGGTGCCGGTCCGCAAGAACCGGGTGGAGGGCGTGGAATACATCCGGGGTGTAGACATCTCCGATGTCGTGACGCTGACGCCTGAGATGTTCAAGGACGTAGATGCCATCATCCACCTTGTCGGCATCATCGCCGAGGTCAAGCGCAAGGGGCAGACCTTCCAGCGCATCCATGTCGAGGGCACACGCAACATCGTGGACGAGGCCAAGCGCGCGGGCTTCGACGGCCGGTTTATCTACATGAGTGCCATCGGGGCCGCCCTGAACGCACCTGCCGAGTACTCGCGCACCAAGTACCAGGCCGAGCGCATCGTGATCGGCAGCGAGTGCCCGTATACCATCTTCCGACCCTCCCTCGTCATCGGCCCGGACGGCGAGTTCATCGCCCAGATGAAGGACCTCGTCCTGCACAACGGCCCGGTCATCCCCGTCCCCGGTTCCGGCTTCAATCTGTTCCAGCCGGTCTGGGTAGACGACCTGGTCCAGTGTGTCGTCAAGTCGCTCGTCATGGGCGAGACGATCAACCAGATCTACGAGATCGGCGGCGCGACCCAGCTCTCGTTCAACGAGCTGATCAGAGGTATCGCCAAGTCCTTGGGCAAGCCGAAGAAGCCGCTCCTCCATGCCCCGATCCCGCTCCTCTATGCGGCAGCGGCCGTCATGGAGAAGATCCTCCCCAAGCCGCCCGTCACGCGTGACCAGCTCAAAAATCTGGCGCTGGACAACATCACTCTGAGCCAGGACATCAAGGAGCTTTTCGGGGTGGACCCCCTGGGCTTCGACCAGATGCTGGCGAAGATCTATGAGCAGCCTCATTAGGCTGGGATGAAGGCGCGGCATGAAGATCCTGATCGCCGACGATGACGCCGTCCCGCGCCGGATGCTCCAGGCGACCCTGGAGCGCTGGGACTACGAGGTCGTGGAGGCCCGTGACGGCGAGGAGGCCTGGCAGGTCTTGCAGGGCGAGGACGCGCCCAAGCTCGCCATCCTGGACTGGCTGATGCCCGGTCTGGACGGGCTGGAACTCTGCCGCCGCATCCGCGCCCTGGCCGATGCCCCGTACCGCTACCTCATCCTGCTGACCGGCCGGGACAGCAAGGCCGACGTGGTGGAGGGCATGGAGGCCGGGGCGGACGACTATCTCACCAAGCCGTTCCACCGGCACGAATTGCAGGTGCGGCTGCGGGCGGGCCGGCGCATTTTAGACCTTCAATCCGCCCTCCTCCAGTCCCTGAGCGAGATCCGCCGGGCTGAGGAGCAGGTGGCGCAGTCGCGGGCGCGCGAGGCCGAGACCGGCGCGAAGATCCAGCAAACCCTTCTCCTCGGACAGCCGCCGCCCGGCCCCGCCGGGGACCGCGTGTTTGCCCTAACCATCCCCTCCCAGCAGATTGACGGCGACTTTTATGACTTCTATGTCCACGGCGAAGACTGCCTGGACGTGATCGTCGGCGATGTCATGGGCAAGGGCGTCCCCGCCGCCCTGATGGGCGCGGCGATCAAGAGTCAGCTCCTGCGCGCCCTGAGCCATCTCCAATCCGCTGCGCCCGACCGCACGGTGCCCACGCCCGAGGAGATCGTCGGGGCTGTCCACGCCGAGGTGACAAGCCAGTTTATCCACCTGGAGCGGTTCGCGACACTGTGCTATGCCCGCTTCGACATGGCCGAGCGGCGTGTGGACTGGGTGGACTGCGGGCACACCAAGACGCTCCACTTCCGCCCGCGTGAGGGCCGGTGCGGGACGCTCGATGCGGGCCAGAACATGCCTCTGGGCTTCTCGGAGCGCGAAGTCTACAGCCAAGTCTCGCGGCCCTTCGAGACCGGCGACCTGTTCCTGTTCTACTCGGATGGCGTGACCGAGGCGCAGGATGCGGACGGGACGCAGTTCGGGGCCGAGCGTCTGCGGGCGCTGGTCGAGAGGCATCCTGGCCTGGGGCCGGAAGCCATAGTCCAGACGATTCGCGACGCCGTCGTTGCCTTCTCCGGGTCGGAGCGCATGGCCGATGACCTGACCTGCGTCGCCGTCCGCATCGGCCCGCCCACCGCGCCGGGCACACGAACGGTCTTCCATGCCGTCAGCCGCCTGGACCAACTCGCCCCCATCCGGGACTTCGTCGAAGGCTTCTGCCTCGCCCTGACCCCGCCGCTGGCCGAGGAGCGCTTGACCGCGCTGATATTAGCCGTCAACGAGGCCGCCGCTAATGTCATCCGCCACGCCTACGTCGGTCGGCCCGAGGCCCTGTTCGAGGTCATCGCCGAGGCCGACGACGCCCAGGTCCGTATCAGCCTGCACCACCAGGGCATTGACTTCGACCCGTCCTCGGTCCCGCTCCCGTCGTTCGACGGCACGCGTGACGGCGGCTTCGGCGTCTACATGATCGCCGAGTGCGTGGACGATGTGCAGTACGCGCGGGACGCGGACGGCACAAGCCGCATCGGGTTGGTCAAGAATCGGAATGGGCAGGAACTGTGAGAGGAGAACTTCATGCAATTGACAGTGGAAAATAGCGGCGACATCGTGCTGGTCACGGTTCACGGCGACCACCTGGACGCCAGTGCCAGCGACGAGTTCAAGCGCGACCTGGCCCCGCTGCTTGACGCCCATACCAAGGTCGTGCTGGACATGAGCGAGCTGCGCTTTGTGGACAGCGCCGGCATCGGCGCTATCCTCTCCTGCCTGCGCCGCCTCAGCGCCAAGGACGGCGACCTGAAGCTGTGCGGCGTCACCAAGCCCGTCCGCGCCTCCTTCGAGATCGCGCGGATGCACCGGATCATAGACATCCTCGACACGCGCGAAGAGGCTCTGGCGGCGTTTGCGGCGGAGTAAGGCATAGGGAGATGCGGTGTGGAACGTTGCCGCCTTGCAGGTAGGTGCGTTCTGTGGCTGTGTCATTGGTATCCGTACAGCCCTTCTAGCGAATTATGCTGGACAGATTTACGTCCGCCACTCGCGGACGAGATTGACCTGATGCTGCGCTGTGGTCGGCGCTCCGTCTGACCAGCGATGCCACGGATTGAAATCCGTGGCAACCCTCGCATAGAAAAGGCCCACAGGGTAGAATTTCAAGAGGCACAACCGTGACGACTGACGAAACAAAACTCCGCGTGCGCGGCGCGGCCCAACCGTGCGCCTTCGTGATCTTCGGCGCGAGCGGGGACCTAACCGGGCGCAAGCTGATCCCCGCGCTGTACAATCTCTCCTGCCAGGATCTGCTGCCGGAGGGCTTCGCAACGGTAGGCTTCGCGGTGACGCCACACACGGACGAGACGTTCCGGGAAGGTGCGCGGCCCTGGGTCAAGGAGTCGCCCGAGGTGCTGCTGTTCCGGCCCCGGCTGTGGGACGCCTTCGCGCCCGGCCTGCACTATGTCACCGGCGACTTCGAGAGTCCCGAGGGCTATGAGCGGCTGCGTGCCCGGCTGGACGAGATGGACCGGGAGCACGGCACGGCGGGGAACCGCATCTTCTACCTCGCCACCTCGCCCGTCTTTTACGGCCCCATCGTCGGCAAACTTCAGGAACATGGGCTGGTATCGCGCCGAAGCGAGGGGGAAGAGGGCTGGACCCGGATCGTCATCGAGAAGCCGTTTGGATCGGATCTCGCCAGTGCCGCCCACCTTAGCGACGAGGTCCACCGCGTCTTCGACGAGCGCCAGGTCTACCGGATTGATCATTATCTGGGCAAGGAGACCGTCCAGAACATCCTCGCGTTCCGGTTCGCCAACTCCATCATCGAGCCGATCTGGAACCAGCATTATGTGGACCAGGTGCAGATCACGGCCGCCGAAACGCTGGGCGTCGAGCACCGAGGCCGCTACTATGACAGTGCCGGGGCGCTGCGGGACATGTTCCAGAACCACCTGTTCCAGCTTCTCGCCCTGGTCGCGATGGAGCCGCCCGTCCGCTATGACGGCCAGACCGTGCGCGACCGCAAGGCCGACGTGCTGCGCTCCGTCGTCCCCCTGCCGCCCCATGACCTCGCCAGCGTGGCCGTGCGCGGCCAGTACGGGCCGGGGCAGATGGACGGCCATGTGGTGCCGGGCTACCGGGAGGAGCCTGACGTTGCCCCCGATTCGCGCACGGACACCTATGCCGCCCTAAAGATCGAGGTGGACAACTGGCGCTGGGCAGGTGTCCCGTTCTTCCTGCGCTCGGGGAAGCGGATGCCCAAGAAGCAGACCCAGATCGTCATCGGCTTCAAGCGCGTCCCGCATCTGTTCTTCGCCCAGACCGATCAGGACCAGATCGAGCCGAACTCGCTGATCATCCGCATCCAGCCCGATGAGGGCATCTCGCTCCAGATGGGCGCCAAGTCTCCCGGCCCCGAGATGCATGTCCGCCAGATGCAGATGAACTTTTCCTATGGCTCCGCCTTCGGCGAGTTCCCCGCGACGGCTTACGAGACCCTGCTGCTCGACGTGATGAACGGCGACCCGACCCTGTTCAACCGCGATGATACCGTGGCCCTCTCCTGGGAGATCCTCGCCCCGGTCATGGACGCCTGGCAGAGCCAGCCCCTTCCCGAAGCCCTCCCCAATTACGCCGCCGGGACTTGGGGGCCCGCCGCCGCCGATGCCTTACTCGCCCGAACGGGCCACGCCTGGAAGAGCGACAGCGCCCCGGCACCTTTCTATTTGACAGAGGGTGGCTGACAACAAAAAAAGCCCCGGCCGTTTGGCTGGGGCTTTTTTGTTTGTCTGGGCTACGAAGGCAGCAGGACGGTGTCAATGACGTGGATGACGCCGTTGTCGCACTTGATGTCCGGCGTGACCACCGTGGCATCGTTGACCTTAACCCCATGGCTGGGATCGATCTTGAGGGTGCTACCCTGGACGGTGGCGGGGGACATCGGACCGGTGATGTCAGACGACATGACCGCGCCAGGGACGACATGATAGGTGAGAATCTGGGTCAGCTTGGGGATGTCTTTGAGAAGTCCCTCGACGGTCCCGGCGGGGAGCTTCTTGAAGGCATCGTCGGTGGGCGCGAAGACGGTGAAGGTGCTTGACAACACAAGCTACCATCGGCATTATAACTAATGCACTTTGTGTTAAAATCTAATTAGGTTTTTATTAACTTCTGCCTGACTATTCAATGAAATAGCAACTTCGAGCCGTTCACTGATCTTCGATTACTGGGCAGGAGTGCCTAGTTTGGCACACAACCGGTTGACAAATCCAGAGATTAGTGTTACACTGCTTGGATAGATCTCATTGCTGCGAAGGCGTACCAGCGCCTCATCGCTTCCATTTTGAGCCGCGTCCTCCTGCTGCCACACCGCTGCTCTTTGACCCGACTCATTTTCGTTCCCCTTTCTCAAAGGCTTTTTGAGCGTCCGCTTTAATAGTGCTTTTGGAAATACCGTTCTTGCCGCCGTTCTGGCTGTTCTCAGAGAAAATTCAACTCTCGCAGAGGAGACCCTATCATGACACGCCTCCATTCCCTGGCATCCGCACCGGTTGGCGTTGGCATCTGCCGCTCTGTGCTTGGCCCTGCCGCTCCTGCTTCTGAGGCCCCATCCCATCTCTGCCGCCCGGGAGGCGGCGCTCCATTTCGTCACCGGCCTTTTGGGCACGGTTCCCGGCCAGGCCGCCGAGATTGCCTTCTTCCCGTCAGTACCCCATCGGCAACTCAAAGGTCGCCGACAAAGGATGGATCAATGAGACATTTTCAATTGACGAGGTATGGTCAGACACTCCTCGCCTTGGTAGTTGCCCTCGCCATCGTCGTGGCGGCTTCACCCCCCGGTGGCGCCAATGCGCCCGCACCCCACGGCAAACAAGTTATCCATCAAAAAGTCATCCATAACCAGTATGGCCAGAAGGCGGTCGCCCGCAACAGCTGGGACCATGTCGCTCCAGCGCGCAGCAGCCGGGGCCACTTGGTTCCGTCGCGGGGCGTACTGGGACAGGACCTCTTTCCGGCGGTCACCCGGGGCGACCTGGCGACAGTGCAAACTCTGCTCAAGCAGGGGGCCGACCCCGACTCGCGCAACACCTTGGAGATGACGCCACTCTTTCTGGCGGCCGGCTCAGGACAGACGAAAGTCATGGAGGCGTTACTCGCGGCGGGGGCCAAACTCGATACGGAAACGCCGTTCGGCTCGCCGCTGACCTCCGCCTGCGTCACCGGGGCCGTGCCCGCCATCGACTTCCTGCTGTCCCACGGGTCACGCGTTGACATCATTCGTCCCGACGGCATCACGCTGCTGATGCTTGTTTCGCGTGCCGACCTGCCGGATATCGCGAGCGCGCTGCTGCGCCGGAAGGCAGATGTGAATGCGACAGACAGCAATGGGGCATCCGCGCTTGTCTACGCGGCGCGGGAAGGACAGATCGAAGCCGGCCGCGTGCTTCTTGGAGCGGGCGCGAAGGTGGACGCGGCAGACAGGCGCGGGTGGACTCCGCTGATGCATGCCGCCGTCAACGGCCATACCGAGTTCGTGCGGCTGCTCTTGGAGAAAGGTGCCGATCCCAATCGGCGCGACGCGGTGGGGCAGACGCCACTGCTGCTCACAGCGGCTTATGGCGACTATCCGGCGGTTCTCCAATTCCTGCTGAAAGCAGGCGCAAATCCCGGGGCCCTCGACGCAGCGAAGCGAAGCGCGGCTACCCTCGCGGCCGCGCGTGGGCATACGGAGAGCGTCCAGCTTCTGTCACTGCAATCCGGCGCTCCTGCGGGCACGGTCGTGGCGGTTCCCCTGCGCAGTCCCAACGAGGCTGTGGCCGTGAGCCTGATCGCGATCGACCACTCGATGCTCGTGTTCAACCGCATGGCGGCCTGCATCTCGTGTCATCATGAGGGACTTGGCCGCACAGCGACCGGCACGGCTGCCCAGCACGGATTTGCCCTTCCGGCAGACCCCGAGCGCACCATGCGCACACGCATCACGGCCGAAATGGAGGCGCTGCGCCCACTGCACCAGCAATCCCTGACGGACGCGCAGACGATGAAGCGCATCCCGCTGATTGAACTCGGCGACATCCCGCTTTACTACGGATACGTTCTAGCCGGGATGGCGGCGCACCGGCAGCCGCCGACCGTGTCGCTAGGGGCTATGACGATGGTGGTCGCGCGCCAGCAGCTGCCGGACGGCCATTGGATGTTCGGCGCTTCGCGCGTGCCCATGGAGTCCAGCAACTTCACCATGACTGCCTTGGCCGTCCAGGCGCTGCGCGTTTACGGCCCGGCCGCGAACACCAAGGAGAGCAGCGCGCGGCTCGCCAAGGCTGGGGCCTGGCTGCTGGCCACGCCTGTGCAGACCAATGAAGATCGCGCTATGCGTCTGCTGGGGCTGAAGTGGGTGGGTGTGAATGAGGCGCAGAGAAAACAGGCCATGGACGAGTTGCGCGCCGAACAGCGTGCCGATGGCGGCTGGGCGCAGCTACCGCTCCTGCAGAGCGATGCCTACGCCACTGGTCAGGCGCTTTATGCCCTGCACGAGGGCGGCGCGCTGCCCGTCACAGACCCGCTCTACCAACGCGGGGTTCAGTTCCTGCTGCGAACGCAGGAGGAGGACGGTACCTGGTTCGTCAACAAGCGCGCCCTCCCCGTCAATAACTACTTCGACGCCGGATTTGCTCACGGCGTGTCGCAGTACTCATCTTTCAACGCCACCTGCTGGGCGACCATGGCACTGGCGGAGACCATGCCCGAGACCACACCAGAGACTGTGACACGGAGCGTTCAACGGCCACGCCAGCAGGCAGTCCCCGTGGCCTCTGAGGCGCGCTTCAAGCCTTAATGATTGCGATGGTAACGGTCGATCAACGCAGCCTGGATGAGCGAGGAGATGATCCCTTCTCCTTATCTGGCTGCGCTCGCCGTTTACGGGACGACTCCTGCTCCCCCCGTCAAGCTGCGCGGCTGTCCGCAAATCGAGAGGGCGCATTACCGGAGGTCAAAGCAACAAGGCGACCGGCGGAGGTGCAAAAGATGGAAGCCTATGCCCAGGAAGACGGTCTCCACCAAGTGCTTGAGACTGCGCCCAAGCCGGTCGAGTTTCTACACCACCAGTACGTCGGCCTCGCGCAGGGCCGCCGCCGCTTTGTCCAGACCCGCCCTCTGCATCTTGGTGCTGCTGATCTTGTCCTCGAAGATCGTGTGGCAACCGGCGGCTTTCAGGGTATCTTTTTGCAAGTCCAGGTTTTGATCGAGTGTCGAAACGCGTGCGTAGCCAATAAGTAGTTGTTCCGAATGAGATTACTGGTGTTACGCCGTCCCGCCGCCGGGTGCCGTCCCGCCGCCGGGTGCCGTCCCGCCGCCGGGTGCCGTCCCGCCGCCGGGGGCCGTCCCGCCCCCCGGGGCCCGCCCGCCGCCGGGTGCCAGCCCGCCGCCGGGTGCCATACCGCCGCCCGG
>JANLUQ010000404.1:0-2271 GCA_031363565.1 Armatimonadota bacterium
CCTTTCGTCACTCGCCTGCTCTTGCGGCGCTCATCGTATCGTTGAAATTCTTGTAAAAGCCGTCATAGCCACCGCCGGCTTCGGCAGAGCGCACCGGCTTCACTCGCTCCACACAGATCTCGGTCGCCTCGGGCGAGTTCGTGAGGATGCTCATAGTTTCGCCGATGTAGTCAGCCAGCGGCATGGCGGCGGGGTCGTTGGCCTGACGGTCCCCCATCAGTCCTGTCTGCACATAGGGTGGGATCAGCTCCAGTACCTCGACTGAGGTGTCTTGAAGTTGGTAGCGCAGCGACTGCGTGTAGGAGTGGATCGCGGCCTTGGTCGCGCCGTAGGTTGGGGTCATCGCCAGCGGGACGAACGCCAGCCCGGAGGTGACGTTCATGACCGTAGCGCAGGGCTGCCTCAGCAGGGCCGGCAGCAGGGCCGCTGTCAGCCGGATCGGGCCGAGCAGGTTGGTCGCGACCGTCGCTTCCATGTCGGCAAGCGGTTCCTTCTGGTCGAGCAGCTTCTCGTTCTTCATGATGCCTGCCATGTTGATGAGGACGTTGAGCTGAGGGTAGTCCTGGGTCACCTGGGCGGCGAACGCGCCGATGCTGGCGGCATCCGCCATGTCTACCGCTAGGGATTTCATGCCGGGGTTGGCGTCCGTTGTCTCGTCAAGGCGGCTCTGCCCGCGCCCGGCGATGATGACGTGGTTACCTAGCGCGTGAAATGCTTCGGCGAGGCCTCGCCCGATGCCGGAGCCGCCGCCCGTGATGAGGATCGTGTTGCCGGTCGTCTTCATGTTTGTTCTCCTATCCGTATTGGTGTCAATATCTTGGTTTGAGGCCATTCAGGATGAGTGACCAGACCTCTTCAAAGTTCGTGTCAATGTCGGGATGCCCCCATTCCGAGGCGTGGGAAGGATTGTGAAAGCGGGCAGTCGCGGCCAGCACGGCCCGGCCCGTCGCTGCCGGGTCTTTGGCCTCGAATTCGCCATGAGCTACTCCGTCCTGGATGATGCGGCTGACCTGCCCAGTCATGTGGCCCATGTGCTCCCCGACGACCTCCCGCGCCTCCGCCCCCAACTCGACGTAGGTGGCGAATAGCTCGGGGTCTTCGGCGAGGAGGCGGCGCTTGATGGTGACAAGTTCGCGCAGCCACCGATACAGCCGTTCAGTGGCCGGGGCGTCCTCCGCAGCGACGGCTTCGAGCGGGTTAATGATCCGCGACAGCCAGACCCTCGTGACGGCGTCGCGCAGGTCGGCCTTGCTGGCGAAATATCGGTAGACGCTGCCGTGACTGACCCCGAGGGCGCGGGCCACGTCAACGACGGTGGCCTTGCTCGGCCCGAAGCGCCGCAGGACCTCCTCCGCCACCTCTAATATCCGCTCCCGTGTCAAAGCTGTCTCGCTCATGGCCTGAGTATACCCAGCCAAATGACAAATTACAATATGTGTCATAGCAATTTTGTCGTAGGAGTGTCCCATGCTGTGAGTGGGGTATAACGGGGTCATGGAAAAATGGACGCGCCTTCTTATCATCATCGCGACAGTGCTGCTGCTCATAACGTTTTTGGGCGTCGGTATCCATGTCGCGACCTATATCCACCACACCTTGCTCTTGTTCGCGCTAGGCGGATTAGTGGCCTATGCCCTCAGCCCGCTCGTGGAGCGATTGAGCCGGACACGGCTTTCGCGGCCCTTGAGCGTCGCCGCCGTCTTCATCTGCCTGTTCGTGCTCTTTGGGCTGGGCGCATGGTTCCTGGAAGGTAAGCTCGCCCATCAAGTGCAGGACATCCAGCAGAACTTCCCTCAGTACAAGCAGGCCGCCCTGGACCGGGCCGGGAATTTGGACCAGAAGCTCGCTGCCCGACACATCCGTTTTAGCCTGACGGACACGATCCAGCACCCACCCGCCGAGTTCAAGACGCTGGGGGAGCGGGCCGGCAAAGACGCCCTGCCGCTCCTGCGGCGCTCGTTTACCGATGCTGCCGAAGCCGTCATTGTGCTGCTGATTGCCCTTTACTTCCTGATATTCGCCCCGGACATGCGTGAGAAGTTCAATGAAATGCTTCCGACCGATCTGGGACGCCGCGCAGACCTGTGGGAGACCGATGTCAGCCGGATTTTGGGCGGATTCGTCAGCGGCCAGCTCATCATCGCGCTCATTATGGGATCGGCGGCGGCTTTGGGCTGCCTTGCGATCGGGATTGGCCCGTGGCTGATCATCGGCCTGTTCGTGGTCGTCGCCTCCCTCATTCCAGTTTTCGGGCCATACATCGGGGCGATC
>JANLUQ010000448.1:0-2268 GCA_031363565.1 Armatimonadota bacterium
CCCGGCGGCGGGAACGCACTCGGCGGCGGGACCGCATCCGGCGGCGGGACCGCGTAATATCAGTTAAAGAACATACTGAGCGTCAGACTTTCTCGGGAGATCAGCAGCAATAGACGGCCCGGCCTCTCCATTGAGGCCGGGCCGTTTTCTGTTGGGAACCTGCGCGCCGCCGCCTACAGCCCCAGATGCGCCAGGGCGAACACGCCGTAGGCCGCGCTCGACCCCATCAGCGCCAGCACCCCCACCAGGTCCCACTTCCGTGCCACCCACCGCAGCAAGCCCGCCGCCTTGGGGGCGCGCACGCCCGCGGTGTTTGTGTTCTGAATGCGGATGCTGCTGTAAATGGCCTGCTGCATGGTCGTGGTCTCCTCGGGTTCTTGTTCGGGCAGTTCGTTTCTGTGATGGCTCTATTATAGACGGGAACGGAGGCGGTGATTGAGGCGGGTGTCACGCCCCACCTGTGAAGTTTGTCACACGCAGGAGCCGGCCATTGCCTTGACACGAAGCAATTCCTATGCTACTATAAGCCACTTTTGCTCACTTGGACCAGAGTGGAACCAGGCAGGGCCAGAGGCCGGGAGGGTTTGGCACCTTCCCGAAGCGACTTAGGCCGCACCCGATGCGGCCTGACGCTTTCCCCGTTGTTCGAGAGGTTCTTTCATGTTCCGTTCTCTTCCGTCTTCGTTCCGGTCTTCCCTCCGGCGGTCGCTGCGCTGCGCCGCACTGCTCCTCACCCTCCCCGTTCTCGGCGCGGTCTCGGCCCGCGCCGACTACACGACCACCGTCCAGCCTGCGACCAGTTACGGCGCCTGGGACGGCTGGGGCTGCTCCCTGGCCTGGTGGGCCAATGTCTTCGGCACGCGCACCGACTTGGCAGGCACCATCTTCGGCGTCGGCACTGTCAGCCTGACCACTAATACGAGCACCTATGCCCTGCCCGGCCTCGGCCTCAACATCGCCCGCTACAACGTCGGCGGCAGCGGCTCCGGTATGAGCGTTCCGACCACCATGCCCGCCTGGAAACAGATCCCAGGCTACTGGCTCGACTGGAACAGCAGCGATCCCGCCTCCAGCAGCTTCAACTGGTACACCGACTCCAATCAGCGCAACGCCCTGTGGAACGCCCGCAACGCCGGCGCGACCCTCTTTGAAGCCTTTTCGAATTCCCCGATGTACTGGATGTGCAACAGCAACAGCTCTGCCGGCAGCACGACCAACAACGCGGAAGGTCTCCAGACGTGGAACCACACCCAGGCCGCCGTCTACCTAGCGACCGTCGCCAAGTACGCCCACGACAACTGGGGCATCAATTTCACCTCGGTGGACCCGTTCAATGAGCCGTCCGCCGGGTGGTGGAACTACACCGGGGCGGGCCAGGAGGGCTGCAATATCTACACCAGCACCGGCACCCAGCAGGCCGTGCTCAATGCCCTCCGCACGGAGCTGAACAACCGGGGCCTGCAAAGCGTGGGTGTCGCCGCCTCCGACGAGAACTCGCCGGACCAGGCCCTCAGCACCTGGAACGCCCTCGACTCCGGGACGCGGGGCAGCATCTCCCGGATCAACACGCATGGCTACAGCGGTCAGAGTGCCTATCGCGGGTCCAACCGTGGGCCGCTCTTCAGCGCGGTCTCGGCGGGCGGCAAGAAGCTGTGGATGTCCGAGTACGGCGAGGGGGATGCCAGCGGTCTAACGATGGCGCAGAGCATCCTGCTGGACCTCAACCAGATGCACCCCTCCGGGTGGGTCTACTGGCAGCCCCTCGACAGCGGCGGCTGGGGGCTGATCCAGTCCAACCCCGGCGACAACTGGATCGGCGCTCCCAACCCAAAGTATTACGTGCTGGCGCAGTTCAGCCGCAGCATCCGGCCGGGCATGACGATTCTCAGCAGCGGCGACCCGAACACGGTGGCGGCCTACGACCCGGCCGGCCATACGCTGGCGCTGGTGACGCTCAACGGCGCGACGGGCCAGTGGATCAACTACGACCTGTCCCGCTTCAGCCACGCGGCCGGGCCGATCACCCGCTGGGACACCCAGACCGGCGGCGGCGACCTGTACGTCCAGCATAACGACACCAACCTTAGCGGCACCAAGTTCTGGTCGTGGTTCTCTCCCAACACCGTCCAAACCTTCGTCGTCCAGAACGTGTCGCTCTAGAACCAGTCCTTCTGAGACCTAATCTTCCACATGCCCCAGCAAGGGGGCATGCATGGGAGAAATCGCCCGGCGGGCGGGGGGCCCGCGGGCCCCCCCCCCCCCCGCCCC
>JANLUQ010000453.1:0-16063 GCA_031363565.1 Armatimonadota bacterium
GAGCTTGTCGCCCGCGCCGAGCCGCTGCTGCGCGAACTTGAGGCGGAAGAAGCGCTGAAATAGGCTGAGAGCATAGACAAAAATGAAGGAGGGCGAGGCTTCATGCCTCGTCCTCCTTCAGTCCCGCCGTCTACTTCTTCCGTGCATAGACTAACAGCGTCGTCCCTAACGCGCGAGGAATGATCCTCTGATAGAGAACGCCGAGTGCGTAGCTCGGATAGGAAAAACCGAGGTAGGACGGTTCCGGGTTGTGCCCATAGACGCATGCATCGAAGCCCAGCCCTTTCAGCACGTGGCTTAACTTCCCAACGGTGTTGCAGCGGTAAACAGTCGGAAAAACGTCCTGATCTTCCCGGCCCGGCTGCACCTTGTTCAAGATTTTGGTGTGGATGCGGTTCGGAATCAGGCTCGACAGGAGAACGACATAGCCCAGGCGGTTAGCCGTGCGGAGACACAGAAAGCCGCCGGGTTTGAGGATGCGCTGGCACTCCCGAAGGAACACCTCTGGGGCCTCGACGTGTTCCATCGTCCAGTCCGAGACCGCAAGATCAATCGAGCAGTCCTCGACCGGCCAGCGTGTTCCCTCAATGAGACGGAACTCATCCAGGGTAGGATTCGCCTCCCCAACCGGATCAAGATCAATCCCGAGAACATGCCGCGCTTGGCCTTTGTAGACCCGTAGAAGCCTCTCGAAGCTGCTCATTGTGGCGGCGGCGGAGCCTCGCCCGCACCCAATATCCAGCACATCAAACTGAGGTTCGAGCAGCGCGCGCACACGGCTGTAAAAGCGGATCGTCCCGTTGACATCGCTGAAGTCGCCAAACCGGCTTTCAGGGTAGAAACGCGAAAAGTATTTGCTCATAAAATCCGTTATAGAGAAAAGCTCGTCAAGAGCGCGACTTCGCAGGGGCTGTAACGGCCGCCCTCTGCTCTGTCCAAGGCAGGTCTTTGTAGGTCCTGAGGAACAAGTGAGACGACTACTGCTATTATAACACAAGAATTGTTTTTCATTAGGCTTGCTGAGGAACAGTGTAGAAAAATCACTTGCCGTATTAAACAGCCGCCGGGGAAAGACGAGAAAGGCGGCGGTGAAGCCGCGCCATTGCGCAGAACCTCCCCGCCGCCCTCTGTTGATTCCCGCTGTGTTGACCCAGGCTAGACTGATGCCAGCGTGCCGCACTTCCAGGCTGGCCGCGTGGCTTCGTAGGCCGTGATGTCCGGCTCGTGCTGCAAGGTCAGCCCGATGTCGTCCAGCCCGTTCAGGAGGCAGTGCCGCCGGAACGGATCTACCTCGAACGGCATCGTGAAGCCCTGGCTGTCTGAGACGGTCAAGTTCTCCAGGTCCACCGTCATTTGGTAGCCTGGCGTCTTCGCCCGCTCCAGGAGCATTGTGATAGTCTCCTCCGGCAGCGTAACGGGGAGCATCCCGTTTTTGAAGCAGTTGTTGTAGAAGATGTCCGCATAGGAAGGGGCCAGGATCGCCTTGAACCCGTAGTCTTCCAGTGCCCAGGGGGCGTGCTCGCGGGACGATCCGCAGCCGAAGTTCTTGCCGGCGATCAGGACCGCCGCGCCCTGATACTGCGGCTGGTTCAGCTCGAAGTCCGGGTTCGGCGTCTTGCCGTCGGCAAGATAACGCCAGTCGAAGAACAAAAACTGCCCAAAGCCCGTGCGCTCAATGCGCTTCAGGAACTGCTTGGGGATGATCTGGTCGGTGTCCGCGTTGACCCGGTCCAAAGGGGCCGCAAGGCCGGTAAGTCTCGTGAATGGTTGCATGTGTTATTCCTCAAATACTGTGTCCACAGAAACGGCAAGACCGTCGAACAGGGTTGAGACGGCGGTCTCGCCGGGTCCATAAACCCGGCCCGTGCCATCCGCCAGTGTCAAGACCTCGATGGTCAGCCCCTCAGGCCGAACGATCCACATCTCATGCACATCTACCGCACGATAGTCCGCGATTTTCGCGGCCAGCACTATGGCCGTATCGGATGGTGAGACGGTTTCTACCACTAGCTCCGGCGCAGGCGAGAGCGGGGCGTATTGATCCGAAGGCGCGTTCTGTTCCAGGCGCTCACAGCTTATAAAGAGCAGGTTCGGCTGGCGACTTCGGAGCGGCTGATAGGTGATCTCTACATCGCAGGGGGCGATAATGGCCTCCCCCCGCCGTGATGCCTCCTCATAGTCTTGAAAGCGCCGGAGGAGGCGACCGAGTATCCTTTGGTGTCTGCGTGTCGGGCTGGGCAAAAGGTTGTCTCCATACAAGCGATAGACCTTCCAGCCATCCAGAATGTCGTACCGGGCCATTTCCTCTGGGCCGGCCATATATTCTTCATAGCTCATTGGGCGGGTGATGCCCGGAATGTCCGTTTTCGGTTCGGCGACTGCCATTTGCCTGCTCCTCTCAGCCCTTCCGCTCAGTTCTTCTCCCACTCCCGGATGTCCACCAGATGCCCTTTAATGGCAGCGGCAGCTGCCATTTGGGGGCTGACCAGGTGGGTCCGCCCGCCCTTGCCCTGGCGGCCCTCGAAGTTGCGGTTAGACGTGCTGGCGCAGCGCTCGCCGGGCTGCAAGATGTCGGGATTCATCCCAAGGCACATGGAGCAGCCGGCCTCGCGCCAGTCAAACCCGGCGTCCTTGAAGACTTGGTCCAAGCCCTCGGCCTCGGCCTGGAGTTTGACCTGGGCCGAGCCGGGGACGACCAGGGCGCGTAGGCCTTTGCGGACCGTGTGGCCCTTCAAGATGGAGGCAGCGGCGCGCAGGTCCTCGATACGGCCATTCGTGCAGGAGCCGATGAAGACGGTGTCGAGTTCGATCCCGCGCATCGGGATGCCCGCGTCCAGCCCCATGTATTCCAAAGCGCGCTCCGTGGCCCGGCGGTCGGCGGGGTCGGCATAGTCCTCGGGGGAGGGGACCAGGGCCGTGATCGGGACCACCATGCCGGGGCTGGTGCCCCAGGAGACGTGTGGGGCGATCTCGGCGGCGTCCAGTTCTATCAATGTGTCATAGGACGCGCCTACGTCGGTCGGCAGCGCGCGCCAGGCGGCGACGGCCTCCTCCCACTGCTCGCCGGCCGGCGCGGACGGCTTGCCGTGGATGTAGGCGAACGTCTTTTCGTCTGGGGCGATCATGCCGGCCCGCGCGCCCGCCTCGATGCTCATGTTGCAGACCGTCATCCGGCCCTCCATCGAGAGTGCCCGGATGGCCTCGCCGGTATACTCGACGGCGTAACCCGTGGCACCGTCCGTGCCGATCTTGCCGATGATGGCGAGGATGATGTCTTTCGCCGTCACGCCCAGGCCCAGCTTCCCGTTGACCCGAATCTCCATCGTCCTGGGCCGGGACTGCGGCAGGCACTGGGTCGCCAGGACATGCTCCACCTCGCTTGTGCCGATGCCGAAGGCTAGCGCGCCGAATGCGCCGTGCGTGCTGGTGTGGCTGTCGCCGCAGACGATGGTCATGCCCGGCTGGGTCAGGCCAAGCTCGGGGCCGATGACGTGGACGATGCCCTGCCGCTTGGAGTGGATGTCGTAGAGCGTGACGCCGAACTCGCGGCAGTTCTCGGCCAGCGCCTCCATTTGCTTCCTAGAGATCTGGTCCAGAATGGGCAGCGAGCGGCTGGTCGTCGGGACATTGTGGTCCATCGTCGCGACCGTTAGGTCCGGGCGGCGGACCTTGCGCCCTGTCAGACGCAGGCCCTCGAATGCTTGAGGTGAGGTCACCTCATGGACCAGGTGCAGGTCCACATAGAGCAGGGCTGGCTGGCCCTGCGTCTGGCGAACGACATGGGCGTCCCAGATCTTCTCGAACATCGTTTTCGGCATCAGGTGTCTCCTCAGAAAGTCAATGTTTGGTCAACGCGCATCACGGTCATTTTCGCCTTCGAGCCATTCGCCTTCAGGGCGTCGCTGAACTCGGCGGGCGTTCCGACCAGGATGGGGAAGGTGCCGTAGTGGCACGGGATGACGATGCGCGGGCTTACCATCTTCACCGCGTCGGCGGCGCGGACGGGTCCCATCGTGTAGTGGTCGCCGATGCAGCAGAGCATGACGTCAATCTTGTGCGCCTTGGGGATCAAGGCCATGTCGGCGAACTCGTCGGTATCGCCGGTGTCATAGATCGTCGGGCCGCCCGCCACCGTGATGACGAACCCGCCGGGGTTGCCACCATTGTGTGGGTTGGTGTCCGCACTGCCGGGCGGGGCTGAGACCGAAGAGCTATGGATGGCCGGGACGAACAGGACTTTAACCTCACCGCCGAGGAGCGAAAGCTCGCCGCCGAAGTTCCCCTGCGTGTCCATGCCTGCCTGCGCCTTCGGGTAGCCGCCGTAGGCCACCAGGGCGTCGGCCAGGTCGCCGGTGGCGACCAGCTTGGCCCCGGTCTTGGTGGCGATTGCGACCGAGTCGCCGACGTGGTCAAAGTGGCCATGCGTGATCAAAATCAGATCAGCCTGCGTGATGCCGGCCAAATCGGCGGCCCCGTTCTTGTTGGCTGGGTTGGTGATCCAGGGGTCCAGCAGGACGACCTTGCCGGAGGGTGTCGTGATCTTGAAGGCCGAATGACCGTACCAGGTGAGCTGCGTCGGTGCGGCCGTAGCGGCGCACGCCGCCAGCAGGGACAGCAGCAGTGTGAAAGCGAGGAGACGTGTACGCATTGTGTTCTTTCTAGAAGACCGTTAGAAACGATCAGTGTAGCCTAGACGGCGGTTCATGGCGATTGCGGCGGCATGAAACGTGTGGATTGTGGGGACCCCGAGCGACGCAGCGAACTGGATCGAGAGAATCTTTAAAGCCGTCGCGATTCCCCTGCGACGGTACTCCTTCAGTACCCCGGTCATCTCGTTGAAAGCGAAGCCCTGCTCTTTATGATGGGAGACCGCAGACATACCCACCCAGTCATTGCCCTCTATGGCGAGGATGATTCCGGCAGGGGTGTAGGTGTCTGTTTGAAGGCGTTCGGCTCGGCACTCCTCATAGCAGTAGAAGGGGCCACGCCCAGGAATATCAGCGGAACAAACCTTGTTAAGCTCATAAAGGCGTTTACGGTTGGCTTCTGTGTCTCCGAGTTCAGCCCGTGTGTGGAAATCTATATCTGACTGTTCGCTGCTTCTTATGTAGTGCTGCCACAGGTGCGCGTCAAAACGCTGAACGTCGAGCTGTAACTTCACCATTGGACTTGTGCCGGTTGACATACGATCCATTGTACCCCGTTAGCCCTCATGCGCGGGCTCCACAGCCAGGAGCGTGACGCGCTGCCAGGTGAAGACGGTCTCGTCGTCCGGCGTCGTTCCTATCTGGAACGCCGTCCGGGCGCTCTTGGGCGCGTCAGCGAAGCGGCGGCGTACCTCGGCGGCCTGGTCGGATGTGCAGCCGGCCTTGACGATCCAATCGGACAGGGGGATGGTGATGCCGCCCCCGCCGCTGCCGCACTCGGTTACGGTCAGGCCCACCGCCTGGACCATCGTCCGCCACTCCTGGGGCGTGTGGTTGCGGACGTGGGACGGGTCGCGCACGGCTTCGACCTCGTTCTGCCAGGCCGCCGCCTCGGGCGAATCGTCGGGAACAGCCGTGTCTACCAGGGCCAGCCGCCCGCCCGGCTTCAGGACGCGGGCCGCTTCCCTCAGGAATTTCTCGATGCTCAGAAAGTGGTGGGGCGCGATCCGGCAGGTCACGATGTCGAAGGCCCCGTCAGCAAACGGCAGAGACTCAGCCGCGCCTTCCTGGAAGACGGCGTTGGCGATCCTCCGCTCTCCAGCCTGCTTGCGGGCCTGTTCTAGCATCCCCGGCGAGACGTCCATCCCGATCACAGTCTCGACCGACGGCGCGAAGGCCAGGGCCGTGAAGCCCGTGCCGGTCGCCACGTCCAGCACGAAGTCGGTCGGCTGCGGGTCGGCGCTCGCCAGGAGCCAGCCCAAAGTCTCCTCGCTCCAGGTGCTCCACTGCTTGTCGTAATGGGCAGCCTGCCTGTCGAACTGGTCCTTCGCCGAGCGCCTGGGCGTTTCTGTCATCGTCTCGCTCATATCCGCCTCCTGAATTCCATCGCTATTATGCGCTATAATCTTCTATGTGTCCAATATATCTTTGTCACTTGATTGAGAGGCTGTGGATATGGAACTGAGGCATCTGCGCTATTTCGTCGCCGTGGCCGAAGAACTCCACTTCGGGCGGGCTGCCGCCCGCCTGTTCATCGCCCAGCCGCCGCTGAGTCAGCAGATCCAGCAGCTAGAGCGCGAACTAGGCGTGATGCTGTTTCAGCGGACCAGCCGCCGGGTGCAGCTCACCCCCGCTGGGGAGTCTTTTCTGACTGGGGTGCGGCAGACTCTCGACGCCCTCGACGCCGCCGTCCACTCGACGCGGCGGGCCGCGCGCGGCGAGACCGGGTGGCTGGGCATCGGGTTCGCCGCGTCGGCTACTTACGACTTGCTGCCCGCTGTCCTGCACGACTTCCGGGAGCGTTACCCCGACGTCGCGCTGTCGCTGATGGAGCTGAACGCCGTCGAGCAGTCCGCCGCCCTGCGCGACCGCAGCATCCATGTTGGTTTCGCCAGGCCCCACGCGGACGAGGCGGATGTGGTTGTCGAGGCCGTCCTGCGCGAGCCGTTCCTGGTGGCCCTGCCCGACGCCCACCCGCTGGCCGGTCGGTCTGAATTGTCGCTCGCAATGCTGGCCGAGGAGCCGTTCGTCTCATTCCCCGAAAAGCCACTGCCCTCCTATGCCCAGATCGTCCGCGCCGTCTGCGAGGGGGTGGGCTTCGCGCCGCGCGTCGTCCAGGAGGTGCGCGAGATGCAGACGGCGATCAGCCTGGTCGCGGCTGGCCTGGGCATCGCCCTCCTGCCCGCCAGCGTCCAGCACCTCCACCGGGACGGCGTTGTCTATCGCCCCCTGCCGGATTCGGCGCCGCGCACGGAACTAGCGGTCGTCACGCGCAAAGAGGACGCCCCGCCTGCCCTGCACAACTTCCTCGGCATCGTCCGCGAACAGGTCCGGCGGCGCGACGGCGGTTGACACGCGCCCTGACCTGTGCCATACTTGATTGTCGCCGCTAGGCGGACGAGTGGTTGGGAACCACTCGTCCGCCTCGTTCGCGCAACAGCCATCAACCGTCCCATATCCTAGCCCTTGACCCAGGAGCAACCGCCCTTTGAGCCTCACGACTTCCCCCGCATCCGAAACACAGCCCGCGGCCAAGCCGCTCGCCGTCCGCGAACTGACCGGCCCGTCGGACCATGCCGCCTGGAACGCCTTCGTGAGCCGCGTCCCCGAAGGCGATGTGCTCCAATCCTGGGAGTGGGGGGGCGTCAAGAGTGCCGACTGGACCCCGATCCGGCTCGGCCTCTTCCGGGGCGACCTGATGACCGGCGGCGTCTCCCTGCTGCGCCGTAAGCTGCCCCTCGTCGGCCCTTTCTTTTATGCCCCACGCGGTCCGCTGTTGGAAGACTGGACCGACGAGTCCGCTCTGACGACCCTACTGGACGCCATCCGGGACCGGGCGGCAAGGGACGGAGCCGCGTTCTTGAAAATAGACCCTGCCGTGCCGGTGGAGCGTGTGGACGTGACGGCTTTGCTGACCCGGCATGGCTTCGCCCCGCCACCCGATTTCGATGTGCAGGGTTTTGGCGGGACCCAGCCGCGCTGCGTCATGCAGCTCGACCTGGCGGGCCGCACCGAGGCCGATCTGCTGGCTTCCTTCAGGCCGCAGGTGCGCCGCAACATCAAGCTGGGGCTGGAAAAGCACGGCGTCGAGGTGCTGATGGACCTGACGCGCGATGACTTGGTCGTCTTCAATGAGTTGATGCAGGTGACGGGCACGCGCAACGGCTTCCGCCCGCGCCCGCTGTCCTACTTCCAAACGCTCTGGGACAACCTGGTGCCCGCCGGTATGGCGAAGCTGTTCATGACCCGCTACCAGGGGCAGATCCTGTCTGGAGCGTTGTGCTTCCTGATTGGCGACAAGGCGTGGTACGTCTACGGCGAGTCCTCCAACGAGCACCGGAACGTCATGCCGAATTATGCGATGCAGTGGGCCATGATCCGCTGGGCCAGGGAAGCCGGCTGCGTTTGGTACGACTTCCGGGGCGTCAGTCCGCGCCGCCGTCAGGAAGGTGAGTCCGCCGCCGAGGTCGAGAAGGAAGACCACTTGCAGGGCCTCAACCGCTTCAAAGAGGGATTCGGGACGCGCTACGTCGAGTACGTCGGTGAGTTCGATTTGGTCTACAACAAAACTGCCTACTGGCTTTACACGACCGGCAAGCCGACCGCCCAAAAGCTGGTCCGCAAGCTGAAAAGAAAATAATCTGCTGTTCTGGTCTTATACCGCAAGGCTTGACTCCCCTGGATTGATATCCGAGTCTTTAGAGGTGCCAATATCCGCCTTCGCGGACCGAGGAGCAGGAGGGCAGGGGGACCCTGCCCCTACGCCGATCGGGCTATTTCCTGTGTCCAGCAGGTGGACAACCGCTTTATTGAAGACCCGAATTTCAATCTGGGGGAACAAACACGCCGGATTACGCTGACCATTCCCTGCAAACTTAACAGTCTCCTGCCGATAATCCCAAGAGAGGAAGCAAGCTATGCCTCGCTGGATTCGCGCCCTCCTGGCGCTTCTTATTCTGTCCTTTGTCAGTATCCCGGCCCGTGCCGAGAAGAACTTAGCGCGGCCGCCCGGTACAACGCGCTACCCCGCCATGCTCCAGCAACTTCGGGCGCTGCAGGATTATGACAAGTCCCATGCGAGCCGGATGGTGCTGTCCAGCCTGGGCCGCTCCGTCAAGGGCCGCAACCTGTGGATGGTCACGTTGCATGACCCGTCTTCCGAGCCTGGAAAGCGCATCTTCTACCTCTGCCGCCAGCATGGACACGAGCCGGCCAGCACCGAGGGTGCCCTAGCGCTCATCAACGCGCTCGTGAAGGCCGACGAGGACACGCCGCTGGCGGGTTATTTGAAGCAGGCCACGGTCATAGTCGTGCCGATGGCGAACCCGGATGGAGCGGAGGCGTTCCTGCGGCACAATGCCCATGATGTAGACATCAACCGGGACTGGCTGCATCGGACGCAGCCCGAGACGCGGGCGCTGTACGCGGCCATTTCAAGGCTGCACCCGGACCTAATGACCGACCAGCACGAGTTGTACCCAAGCGACCCGCGCCCGGACTTCACCGAGGCAGCCCAAGTGGGCAGCGGTGCCAGCGCTGCCATCATCGCCGCCTGTGACGATGCCCAGGCGGTCGTCCAGGGGGCTATGCTGGCGGAGGGCTGTCCTATCGCCTGCCATTGGATCACCGATACGCACCCGGCGCGGTTGGCGCACCGCTACGGCGCGATCGTCGTGGGTGTGCCGACCATTTTGTTCGAGACCAACCGCCTCAGTGGTGGCGGGCGCACCGTTGCCGCCCGCGCCGCCGCGCAGGAGCAGTTTATGCTGACCATTTTGCGCGATGCGGCGGGCGACCGCGACCGCCTGCTGGCCGAGGCGGCCGGGTGGCAGGCCGCACACCCGCGTGAAACGCAGGTTTTGGCGTCCCGGCATCAACTCATACTGCGCTCACCGGCTGTGCCGCTCTCTGATACGCCAAGCACCGAGACTCCGACGGAGAAGGGGACCGAGTGACCGATACTATCATGCCCGACGCCTGGGTCTCCGTCAGCCGGAGCGCACTCAAGCACAACTTCCAGGCCGTGCGAACGCTGCTGGCTCAGGACACGACAAGCCCACCGCAGATCATCGCCGTCGTCAAGGCCAACGCTTTCGGGCATGGAGCAGGAGAGACTGCGCGGATATTCCAGGATGCAGGCGCGGACTTCTTCGCCGTCACCACGCCCGCCGAGGCGATGGAACTGCGCATGGCGGGCATTCGAGGCCGTATCCTCGTCTTCCTGCCCCCCCTGCCGGAGCAGATCGGGCTGCTGCTTGCCGCCGACCTTGACCTGACGGTTGGTGCTGAGGCCGACCTAGATGCTGTGGCAGAGGCGGCGCGGGCATCAGGCAAAGCCGCACGGATACACTTGAAAGTGGATTCGGGCATGGGGAGGCTCGGCGCGCTGCCGCCCGAGGCACTGATGCTGGCGCAGAAGATCGCTGAGACGCCGAGCCTGAACTTCGCCGGTGTCTACACGCACTTCGCGCGGGCACTAGAGAAAGACGAGACCGCGACGCGGCGGCAGTTCGATGACTTCGACCGGGTCCTGCGCGGCATGGAACATGTCGGCATTGACCCCGGCCTGCGCCACTGTGCCAACTCAGCAGCTCTGGTCCGTTTCCCCGACCTGCGGCTGGATGCCGTGCGGCCCGGCACGATCTTGTATGGACAATACCCCTCGGCAGCCGTGCCGCGCGCGCTTGACCTGCGCGAGACATGGCGGATGCAGGCGCGGGTCGTTGCCGTCCGGGACTTGCCGGCAGGGAGCGCCCTCGGCTACGGCGGCGAGTATGTCACGCGCCGCCTGACAAAGCTTGCTATCCTGCCGATCGGCTATGCCGACGGTTTCACAGTCGCCCCGGCCAGTGTCGGGGCGGGCCTGCGGGGGTTAAAGAACCTGCTGCGACCCGCTCCCGTCATGGTCACGGTTCGGGGCAAGCGCGCGCCCGTCGTGGGCCGCGTGGCGATGCAGATCTGTACCGTGGATGTGACCGACATCCCCGGCGTCTCGGTCGGGGACGTAGTGACACTCCCAGCCCGCCGAATCACGGCGAGTGCCCGTCTGATACGCCTTTATGAAGACCAATTCGCCTGACGCGATTTTCCCGTATGCGATTCCCCGTGACAATCTGCGCGCTGCTTTTCCTCGGGCTGTGGCTTGGCCTCGGGGCCGCCGCCCAGCCGAACGTCACCTCCTACGCCCATATGACGGCTCAACTCAAGTCCGATGCCGCCCATTGTCCGCTGCTGCGCGTCACCTCTCTCAGCAAATCCGCCACCGGCTGCCGTGACCTCTGGCTGGTCCGCCTTGCCGGTCCCGCCGCCGATCCCGCTCAGACCATCCGCGTTCTGGTCCTATGCCGCCAGCACGGCGATGAGCCGGCCTCCACCGAGGCTGTTCTGGGCCTCATCCACCGTGTGGCAGAGGGCGGCGACCCGGCCCTGCGCGCCGCCCTGGACCATGTCACCCTGTACCTTGTCCCCATGGTCAACCCCGATGGGGCCGAAGCGGAGACACGCACCAATGGGGTTGGGGCCGACCTCAACCGCGATTGGGGCGTTTTTCACCAGCCCGAGACGCGCGCCGTCGCCCGTGCCGCCCGCCTGCTCCGGCCCAGCCTCGTCATTGACGCCCACAATTGGGACGGTGACGATGAATACAATGCCGACTGCGTCGAGGTCCCACGCGAGACGGCGACCGCGCAAGGGCAGGCGTCCCACACCTTGCAGCATCTGGCTGCGCGTGATCTGGCCGCCTGCGGCTACCCGATCCACCCGACGGCCTGGGGCACGGATTCCGACTCGCGCCTGGCGCACCGCTGGTTTACCCATCAGAACATCCTGAGCGCCCTCGTCGAGACGCACTCCGGCAGCCCCACCGATAAGGCCGATTTCCAGCGCCGCCAGGGCCTCTACGCCGCCCTGATCCACGGCGTCGTCCGCCGCTATGCAGCCGCTTACACGACCGAAAAGCCGCGTTTGGATGCCCTGGAAGGCAACGAGCCGGGCGCTGTCCGCGAGGCCGTGCTCTTTCCTATGCCGCCCCAGACCGCCGTGCGGCCCCATTTTCGCCTCCCGCACGGGCGTTCCCTCGTCTGGTTCTGGGCGATCGGGGCTTACGTGCTGGCATTGTGGGGGGCGGGGCTGAGGGGCAACGGTTTCGGCGCGGTTCTTCATGCCCTCCGTCGGAGAGAGCGGGGACCCGCCCATTTTGCGGCCCAGGGCCTGTCAGCCTTGCCGCCTATCGGACCGGGCCGCTATTCCTATCCCAAAAGACGTGTCAGGTCCGCCCTGCACTGAGCAAGAATGGGTGCGTGCAAAGTGCGAGAGACACCGGCACTGGAAGTGCCGGTGCCTTTTTTGTTTACCACAGCCATACTTGCCGAGTCGCCGCCCCAGCCGCCCCCCAGGACTTTGATATTGCATCCAAACCCCTGCACGACGACGCCTTTGATGACGATGCCCGAACCGCCGCCATGCCTGCCAGCAGTGCGGCGCACACGATGAGCGCATGAAGAGCGGGGAACACTTTCCAGGAAGTCCAATAAGAGGCAAGTATAGGTTATTTGTCTCGGCAAAGAGCACACTGAACCTGGTGGAAACCTCTTGCCATCCCCCACTGCTCCGTGGTAAACTATGATAAGGAGAGCGTATGTTTGGCTTTTTCGTGATGTATGGGCTGACAACGACCGTTCCGACCGAGCGCCCCGCCCCAGATGGCCC
Organism: Armatimonadota bacterium; assembly: GCA_031363565.1. Classification (GTDB taxonomy): domain Bacteria; phylum Armatimonadota; class Armatimonadia; order Armatimonadales; family Capsulimonadaceae; genus JANXMY01. The sequence continues at coordinate 12,354 of JANLUQ010000453.1, forward strand.
CAGTGACGGCGACCTCATCGCCGCCGCCCAGCGCGGCGATGCGACTGCCTTCGGCACCCTGCACGCGCGCCACTACAAGCGCATCTATCACCTCGCCTACCTCAAAACAAACAACGCGCAGGACGCCGAGGATGTCGCCTCCGAAACATTCATGCGCGCCCTGGCGAGTTTGAACCGCTTCCACCTCAAATCCGACCCCGAAGGTGTCCCAGTCTCATTCTATCCCTGGCTGCACCGGATCGCCCTGAACCTCATCGTGGATAGCCATCGGCAGCGCCCGCCGTCGGGCGTCGTCTCTCTGGACGCGCCGGTCATCGCCGGGATGCGCGCCCTGCTGGATTCGCACCTGCCGGACGGCTCGCCGTCCCCACAGGAGGTCGTCGAGCTCCATGAAGTGCAGCAGCTTGTCCGCGCCGCCATCGCCGCCCTGCCGCCGGACCAGGGCGACGTCCTCATCCACCGCTTTCTGGGCGACCTAACGCCCCGCGAGATCGCCCCCCTGCTGGACCGCTCCGAACCCGCCGTCAAATCGCTGCTCCACCGGGCAACGGTCGCCCTAAAGCGCGAGATCGAGCGGCGCGTGGAGGCCGTGGAGCGTTTAGAAAGCGGGCGTGACCGTCGGCCCATCACCCCCCAGTCGCAGAAAAAAGAAACGCAGAAAGAAGAAACGCAGTATGTCGGAAGAAACTGACCTCTCGGAACTGGAGGGGACACTTGATGCGCCCGCCCTCCTGGGAACGGTTCGGCTGGCCGAGTCTGCCCTTCGTTCGCCAACGCCCCCCGCCCAAGCCGAGGCCGAATCGCTCCGCTTGGTGGAAACGCTGATGCAGGAGGCTGCCCTGTCCCCGCGCGTCCTGCGCGAACTCGCCGCCCAGACCCCGACCAGCCCCTGGTGGGAGCGCCTGCGGTTCTGGAAGCGGTGACAACGACGGCGAGTGGCAAGGTGCCACCGCTCAGAAGTTCTTCTGGAAAGCATTCTTCCCGGACAGGATGCGCGTTCGGGTGCGCCGCCATCCGTCCGCTGTCTTGAGCCAATGTTCGCGGGCCACATCGTCGGCGGTGAGCGTGACGGCGCGGCCATTGGCGTTGTTCGCGACATGGGCGACCGTGTGTTCCTTCACCGTGACCGTGGCCTCGGTGTCCGTGCCCGCGAAGCTCTGGATAACGCTGACGGCTTTGATCGAATCCACGATCTCCAAAGCCTGCTCGAACTCCTGACGCCACTCCGAAGCCTCGTGGACATGACCTTTGATGTCTATCACCGTGTAGTCATCGCTGTTGAAATCGTATACGCCGTCCACGTTCTTCTGCATCGCCGCCGCATTGATCTGGTTGTAAATGACCTGGATCTCGCGCCGCGCGGGGGGCGCTTGGGCGACGGGCTTTGAGGCAGCCGGGAGCGCGAGGCACAGGGCGAGGGGCGCGACCAGCCAGCTCTTCAGGATAGTAGGCATCTTTTTTCTCCTCTATGACTGTTCATCGGGCAGGCTCAATTTTCCTCCTCACCGGCGGCTCCCGACCGAGCAGCGACCTCGAAACGATTATCCCAGTAGCCTCGCCTCGTTCGCAGCCATTGCAGCAGCGATTCCAAAACATAGGCCGGCAGGAACAGGGGTCCCCAGGTGCGCCCCTGCCGGACGTGTGCCATCTCGTGCGCGTGCAGCAGCGGAATGAGGGCACTGTCGGCGTACAAAACAACGTCGCCCAGTGTGATGGCGTCCGCCCAGCCGGCGCGGCCCAGAAGCCCGATCAGCCAGCCGCCTGCGACTTCCCAGACGGCCTCCTCGGGGCGAAAGCGCACTGCCCCGCCCGCCGCACCCACCAGGCCCAGGAGGCTGTTGCCGCCGTTCCAGACCCTTCCCAGCCACTGCGTCATCCCTGCTCCCTCTTGTTCCCTACCGACCGTCATGGTATAATAAGCTTAGTATCGTCGCCCGCTCCAGAAAAAGGACTCCCCATGCGAAGCGCCCATTTTTCCCCGCGACCGTTTGCCCTCGGCGTGGCCGCCACGCTGCTTTGCGGCGTCCTATCCGGCTGTCATCTGTTCCACCGCGGCCACGCCGAAGGGATTGTAAAACCCAAAGTCACTCTCGCCAGCCGGGTTCAGCCGATGCTGCCGGTGGACCTGACCAAAGTGCAGCCGAATGAAGCCGGACTGGTCCCCATCCTGGAATACCACGACCTTGTCAAGAGCCTCAAAACGACCGGCTACCAGTACCCCGCGTCTGCCTTCCGGGCCGATATCCAGTGGCTCTATGACCACAACTACCGCCCGGTCAGCCTGCATGACTATGTCCTTGGCAAAATAGACTGCCCAGCGGGCAAGTCGCCCGTCATTCTGACCTTTGACGACGCCCTGCGCGGCCAGTTCAATTATACCTCCGACGGCAATATCGACCCGGACTGCGCGGTCGGCATCCTCGACGCCTTCCACGCCCGGCACCCCGACTGGTCGCTGAGAGGGACGTTCTTCGTCCTGACCGATGTCGGGACGACCCTACCCCCTCCCTTCTACCAAACGCAGTACGCGCAGGGCAAAATGGACTATCTTGTCAAGGAAGGCTACGAGATCGGCAACCACACTATCCACCACCGGGCGGGCATCCGCCACTGGCCCGATGCCCGCGTCGAGGCGGAACTCGCGGGTGCGGTCGCCAACATCCACCACTACGAGCCGAACTACGTCGTGGACACGCTCGCCATGCCCTACGGCGTCTTCCCCAAGAACAAAAAGCTGGTCATCAGCGGGGCAAGCGGCGGCGTCACCTACCATAACCTCTGCGCCTTGAAGGCCGGCGCTGACCCCGCCGCCTCGCCGATGGGCAAGGATTTCTACAACAAGAACTTCAACCCCTACTACATCCCGCGCATCATCCCCGGCGCGGGCAAGTATACCATCCACTACTGGCTGGGGCTGATGGAGAAGCAGAAAGCCCTCAGATATGTCAGTGACGGCGACCCGAACACCTACACGGTCAACACCATCGCCAAGGGCCAGATCAACCTCGCCCGTCTGAAGAACGGTCGGTTCCACCTGCGAACCTATAATGGAACGCAAGTAGTCGCCAGCAATTAAACGCGCTAATCTTCACTCAGAAGGCTTGACAGCCTGCAAACACTGCGGGTATACTACGCCCTATAACTGAATGATATGCAACTGCATTGACGAGGACAATGTCCAAGTGTGCGCGTTTACAGAGAGCCGTCGGCTGGTGCGAGACGGCAGCAAGCCACTGGGAAACTCCCCTCCGAGCAGGTGTCCCGAACGTTCCTTAGTTCCCACTCATTGGGGACAAGGGGGCTATTAAGGCCACCCGGTTCGCGCCCGTGATCGCGCTCCAAGTGCGGCCCGTCGCCTCCCAGGATGAACTGGATCAGGTTTCGGCCCGAACAAGGGTGGTACCGCGTGACGCTTTTCGCCTAACCGAAAGCCTCTCGTCCCTTGCCTATGGGCACTTATTGCCCATAGACATCTTATGGGTGGACGAGGGGCTTTTTTGGGTCTCAGCCAGCCTATTTCTTTGCACGATTGAAGGACAACAGCGATGATAATCAACGGCAGCCGCGCTCTCTTGGAGTGCCTGAAGCGCGAGGGCGTGGACACCATCTTCGGCTACCCCGGCGGGGCGGTCATCCCAATCTATGACATGATCTATCAGTTCCCGGACATCCGCCACATCCTCGTCCGCCACGAGCAGGGCGCGGGCCAC
>JANLUQ010000471.1:0-3095 GCA_031363565.1 Armatimonadota bacterium
CGGGGTCCCCGCGGCCCGGCGCCAACGGCGCGGCACTACAGGCCCTGCTCTTACGGCGGGGGAGTCTCGGCCCGGCGCTTACGGCGGGGCGCTCACGGTGGGGCGTTCACGGCGGGACGCCAGAGTAGGACTTGCGTAACGTCAGTAAAAGATTTGCGTGGGAGCGTGTCAAGAACATGGAGGTGGCAGCATGAGGCAGAGCAAAGCCGAGGTTTATTTGCATCTGGTCTGGGCGACGCTAGGCCGGGAGCCGTTCCTGACCATCGAGATCGAGAGGCCGGTGTACCGCTGCATCGAGAATGAGGCAAGGCGTCTGAACTGCGAGGTGCTGGCGATCCATGGGATGCCAGATCATGTGCACATGTGCGTCAGACTCCCGACTTCCCTGACTATCGCCCGGCTTATGAACCAGGTCAAAGGCGTTTCCTCACACTTCGTTCATGGTCAGCTTCCTGATTGCATGGCCTTTCGTTGGCAGGAAGGCTATGGTGTGTTCAGCGTCGGCCCCAACCAAGTCAGCAACGTTCTCGCCTACATCGGAGGCCAAAAGCACCACCATTCCGAAAATAGCCTCCATGACCGGTGGGAAGAAACCGACGAAGAGTATCAGCCTCAGTCGTAAGTCGTAACATCTCCCCGCCCACCGGGCGGTCGGCGCCTCGCCCCCCAGACCTGCCGTTCACGGCGGGGCTATGTCTACGGCGGGGCTATGTCTACGGCGGGGCTATGTCCACGGCGGGGCTATGTCCACGGCGGGGCTATGTCCACGGCGGGGCTGCACTCCCGGCGGGGCTGCACTCCCGGCGGGGCTGCACTCCCGGCGGGGCTGCACTCCCGGCGGGGCTGCCCGGCTCCGGCGTTCTTGATAGTGGCCACCGCTTGCCGGGCCCGCCTCCCAGCGCTTCCCTCGCGCGCCCCCACCGGGTATAATCTCCCTATGAGCTATGCCCTGCTGCATGCCGATGAGGAGACCGAGCCGGGGGTTTACGGGGCCTACCTGCGGGCGCAGGCCGACGCCGACCTGCTGGATATCCTGCGCCATCTGGACCCGGAGCGCTACCCCGCTCGGTGCGACGCGGCGGGGCGCGAGCTGCGGCGGCGCGGCCTCCTGCAAGCGCCCGCCTACAATGCCACCGAGGCCGTCATGCGCTACCTCGCCCTCGCCGCCCTGGCCTTGGCCGCCGCCCTGCTCCTGCTGGCCGCCCTGCTGACCCCCACCGACGCCTTGGGGCCGTCCTGGCCGACCGGGGAGATGCTGCCGGACGGGGCGCCGCTGAGTCTGGTCGCCCGCATCTTCGCCGTCGCCATCCTGCGCGGCATCATCTTCTGGAGCGCCCGCTTCGCTCTATTCCTCGGGCTGATCGCCCCGCTCGGCGGCTGGCTACTGGGCCAGCTTTTCACCAGTCGGCGGCGACGGGCGCGCGCCGATGTCCGGCGGCTGGCCGCCCTGGGCCTTGCCGTCCTGCTTCTCGCCATCGGCCTGGCGGCAAGCGGCGGCAGCGCGGTTCCCTCCCTTTTCGACTCCGCGGCAGGCGACGAGGCCGGATGGCAGCGCGCCCTTCCCCTTTGGGACCCCTTCGCCTTCTGATATTCGCCTTCTGATGTTCGCTTTTTGACAGTTTTGATTTTGACGGTTTTGATTTTGACGGTTCTGAATCCATGAAACATAAAAGCCGCCGCGCCGGCCCCAATCCATTAAGCGAGTACCGCCGCCTCCAGCGCGAGATCCGGTCGGTCTTCGACCCATTCACCGCCAAGCACTGCCCCACCTGCCTCACTCCCTGCTGCATCAAGCCGACGCGCGTGACGCCCGTAGATGTGGCGCTTGCGGTCGGCCTAGGCCATGAGTTCCCGCACCTGAACGGCGGCGACGCCTACGCGCCCGCCGTCGCCTACGCAGGCAGCCGCCTCTCAGCCCCCATCGCCCTGCCGATGCTTTCGGGAGACGATCCACCGCTCCAGCCCTGCGACTATCTGGACCAGGGTCGCTGCACCTTCCCCGACGACCTACGCCCCTACGGCTGCACAGCCTTCCTCTGCGGCCCTATGTACGCTCACCTGCCCGACGAGACCCTGCGCCGCCTCCGCCGCTTGATCCGCCAGCTTGAGGATACGCACACGTCTCTGCTGCGCGCCCTGCGCGACGCGGGCAAGATGCCTCAGGAAGAAGAATAGATGTTCCCTATGAGGCGAATCCCGCCCCCGGAATGGGCACCCGAGTGGGCGCGTCGGGTCGCGCCCACGGTTGAGGCGGAGTTTGGAGAAGAAGAATACCGTGCCGTCTTCATGCACCGGGCGGAGATCCTGGCGGCAGTGCAGGAGGCGGTGGAGCAGTACATCAACGACGATGACGTGACCTCAAACGAAAGCCGCCGCTCCTTCCCGGAGCGTCGCAAGCTGACGGGCGAATACTACATCGGCGAGGAGAACTACTGGGTGTCAACCGTCAAGTACCACGGCGACCGGCCTCCGACCCCTCAAGCCCAGTACCTCTTCAGCCTCATGGCGCGCTGCTTGGAGGAGCCTTGGCTCGAAGGACAGACCGACCTCGATTACCTCAGCCTCAGTGTCCTCTTCGAGTGGGACCCGGCGGCGCAGCAAGTTTCTTCCACTTGTGACGTAGACAGCAGCAGAATTTAGAGGCACTCCGGACTGTCGCTATGAGCAATTTGTTGTTTATTTTCTCGGATTATATGCCATAATAAGAACGAAACGGGGGGCGCTGCTTGAACAGCACCCCCCGCCCCCCAGCTACTTCCTGAGTAGCTGATGAATCGCAGCGATTGCTGAGGCAATTGCCGCGATGGTCTGAGCGATTGCTCTGAACTTCAGAGCCTTGCGCCAGTTACCTTGTCGCATAGGACCTACCTCCTTTCGACAAGATTGAGAGGGCCGCCTGTGCGGGCGGCCTTCCCGCTTCCATTGTAGCAGATGGTTCTGTCTGTTAATGCGCCCCGCCTTAACATTTCCTTAACATTTTTCGGCTATAATAGCTGCATGAAAGCCTTCCCCATCTGCTTCGCTGGCCGTCCCCTCGCCGCCGCGCTCACGCTTGCCCTCACGGCGGGCCTGGCCGGGTTCAGCCTGACGCACAG
>JANLUQ010000485.1:0-2940 GCA_031363565.1 Armatimonadota bacterium
GCTGTCGAAGGCGACGAAGCCAGCCAGAGCTATCGTCGCCGGAACCGAGAGCAGCACAATAAGTGACGGGCGGAGTGCAGGCCGTGCCGCCGCCCAGACCTCGCGCAGCGTCAGCCGTGGCGGCGTCTTCATCCACTCCCGCCGCCATTGCCGCGTGAAGTCCTCCGCGCCGCCGAACTGCCGCAGTGCTTCGGTCACGGCCTCGTCCTCGGACTGCCCGAGTTCGCGGTAGGCGTCTACACGCGCCCACAAGTGTTCACGCAGCTCGCGCCGCAGCTCCTCCCGATGGAACGGGGATAATTTCCGGGCAAGGGGGGCGAGGATCTGGTCAAGATAGGCTTCCACCCGGCGCGGGGCGGAGGCTTGGGGTTCGGGTTCGGTTTCCATCTGAGGGTTCTCCTTCATTCGAGGTTTCGGGGGAGAGGACCCGCCCGACGGCGGCGACGAACTGGTGCCAGCCTTGGCTCCACTGGTCCAGCTTCTTCTCGCCTGCTTGGGTCAGCCGGTAGACCTTGCGCTCCCGGCCTCCGGCGGGCGTCTCCCAGGCGCTCGCGATCAGGCCGTCGCGCTCCAAAGTGTGCAGGGCCGGGTACAGCGTGCCTTCGCGGAGCTGCAAGGCGTTCTCGGTGCGCCGCTCGATGGTCCGGGCCAGGCCGTAGCCGTGCGCGGGACTGTCACGCAGGGTCGCCAGGAGGAGCAGGGCCAGGCCGCCCTTGAGGTAATCCTGCGCCGGCCCGGTCGCTGTGGGAGTGTTCATGCCTCCATTATACATAGGAAAACTAGGTGTGTCAAGAGGGCCGATTGACTTAGACTGTCTCTTTCGTTTATAATGAACTTGAACTGGCAACAGTAACAGTAGTCGGCGTCTGCGGGCGCTTCAAGGAGACACGAACACATGGCGGAAGTAGACTTTAAAGAACTGGCGGCACAGCTTCGTGTGGACAGCATCCGGTGTACTACGGCGGCGGGGTCGGGACACCCAACCTCGTCCATGTCGGCGGCGGACCTCATGGCCGTGCTGCTTGGCAAGTACCTCAAATACGACTGGGCGAACCCGAAGAACCCGAATAACGATCACTTGATTCTCAGCAAGGGCCATGCCTGCCCTGTTCTCTATTCGATGTTCAAGGCGGCCGGCGCAGTTTCCGACGAGGAGCTGATGACCCTGCGCCAATTCGGCAGCCGGTTGGAAGGCCACCCGAACCCTCATGTGACCCCCTATGTGGATGTCGCGACAGGGTCGCTCGGCCAGGGCCTCCCCATCGGCGTCGGCATGGCGCTCGACGGCAAGTATCTGGATAAGCTTCCCTTCAAAGTCTGGGTCGTCCTGGGCGACTCCGAAGTCGCTGAAGGCTCCATCTGGGAGGCTTGTGACAAAGCCTCGCACTACAAGCTGAACAACCTGATCGCCATCCTGGACATGAACCGGTTGGGCCAGCGCGGCGAGACCGATCTGGGCTGGAACAGCGCCGTATATGCCGCCCGCGCCCGCGCCTTCGGCTGCCACACCATCGAGATCAACGGGCACGATCTGGGCGAGATTGATGCCGCCTATGCCGAGGCCCTGGCGCAGACAGACAAGCCAACCTGGATTATCGCCAAGACCGAGAAGGGCCACGGCGTCTCCTTCCTTGCCAACAAAGAAGGCTGGCACGGCAAGGCCCTCAATGCCGAACAGGCTGCCGACGCCATCAAGGAACTCGGCGGCGAGCGGCATATCCTCGTTGATGTCGCAAAGCCGAGCGACCAAGCCCCCGCCGCGCCTGCCGCCACTGGGCCGCTGAAGTTGCCCGTCTACGAGATGGGCACCAAAGAGGCCACGCGCAAGGCCTATGGCGACGCCATCACTGCTTTGGGCGCGTTCCGGGCGGACGTCGTCGCGCTTGACGGTGAGGTTTCGAACTCCACCCACGCCGATGAGTTCAACCACGCCTTCCCGGACCGATTCTTCGAGATGTATATCGCCGAGCAGCAGCTTGTGTCCGCTGCCGTCGGCTTGGCGACGCGCGGCAAGCGCGCCTTCGTCTCCACCTTCGCCGCCTTCTTCAGCCGCGCCTTCGACCAGATCCGCATGGCCTCCATTTCCAACGTTTCCCTCTGCCTCAGCGGCTCCCACGCGGGCGTCTCTATCGGCGAGGACGGCCCCTCCCAGATGGCCCTGGAAGACCTCGCAATGATGCGCGCCGTCTGCGACAGCACAGTCCTCTATCCCAGCGACCCCAATCAGGCTGCCCACCTGATCCTGCTGATGGCGGACCTGCCGCACGTCTCCTACATCCGCACCACGCGCGAGAAGCTGCCAATCCTCTACGGCGCGGATGAGACCTTCGAGATCGGCGGCTCCAAGCTGGTCCACCACTCAGACGGCGACCAGGTCGCCGTCGTGGCGGCGGGCATCACCGTCCACGAGGCCAACAAGGCCTACGACCGGCTCAAGGCCGAGGGCATCAGTATCCGCCTGATTGACGCCTACTCGGTCAAGCCCATTGACAAGGAGACCCTGCACCGGGCCGCCCAGGATACTAACAATGATGGAAGGGGCGGTAAGCTCGTCGTCGTCGAGGACCACTGGTTCGAGGGCGGCCTGGGCGACGCTGTTCTGGACGCCTTCGTCGGCGTCGGCGACCACGCCCCCACGGTCGTCAAGCTCGCCGTCTCCAAGATGCCCGGCTCCGGCAAGCCCGCCGAGCTGATGCACGCGGCCAAGATAGACGCCGATGCCATCGTCGAGGCCGTCAAGTCGCTGCTGTAAATGGTCCTCACGGAAGGCCGTCCCTGACGTCAGGGACGGCCTGTTTCATTCTATAAAAGCCTTTTCGACTGAGTCCAGTGGAGCGGCGCAACACCCATCTCGCCGATCAGGAGCAGAATGAGCAAGCGAGAAGTCCGCTGGGAGCGCATGTTTCCCGATGAACTGGAACAAGCTTTCGCGCAGTGCCC
>JANLUQ010000492.1:0-1695 GCA_031363565.1 Armatimonadota bacterium
CCGCCGTAAACGACCCGGCGTAAAAGGCAGGTGTGGGGGGGGAGTCCGCGACCGCCCCGTGGGGGGGAGAGTTAATACATGTACTAAGGTCGCAGACCCGTTGGCCGCCGGCCCCCCAGACCTGCCGTTTACGGCGGGATGGCACCCGGCGGCGGGACTGCGTAACATCAGTTACGTTATTTCGCTGACTGGGCGATTGTCAACAGATGGAACCCGGAGCAGCGTTACAACCGGCCTGGAACGAAGACGCTGGCCGAAGCTGGGGAGATGATCCAGGCCACACAAAATTTGCGGAAGGTGCTGCTATGAATATTGAAAATACCGAAGAAGCGGGGCAGGGCTTGGTGGAGGGGCTTCGAGCCGCCGGGAGAGCCATCGCGTCTGCACACGGCCCCTTCGCCTTGTTTGTTTTGGCCGAGCGCGAGGAAGCGCCAGGCAAATGGGATCTGCTGGTTTCGGCCCCTTGGCTGGAGACCAGCCGCAAAGGTATCCAGCAGATGGTCGACAGGCTGAAAGTATATCTCAAGCCAACAGACTGGGTACAGCTCGCCAGCATTACACCCCTATCCCCTTCAATGGATTACGTCCAGTGGATCGCCCGGAAGTACGACGTACAGCATGACAGCCAAGAAGTGGTCGCCTCTTTCTGGGACAGCCTGTTCATCCCTCGTGGCTGCGTCATCACGGCCAACCCGTCGCTTTCACTGGTCACGCCGCAACCGGTCGCCGCCTAGGAGCAAAGACGCTATGGAGACGATCAGCGAGATCATGGCCCTGCGCGCTGCCCTTCAAGATGCGCGCCGGGGGGGCAAGACGATCGGGCTGGTGCCGACGATGGGGGCCTTCCATGAGGGCCACCTATCCCTGATGCGCCGGGCAAAGGCCGATAGCGACATTTGCGTCGTGACCCTGTTCGTCAACCCAACACAGTTTAACGACCGGGAGGACTTCGCCCGTTACCCGCGCGACACCGCCCGTGACGCGCGGATGGCCGAGGTGGAGGGCGTAGACTATCTGTTCGCCCCGACGCCCGAGGCGATGTATCCCAAAGGCTTCGACACCGTCGTCACCGTTCCAGCCCTGTCGGGCCGGCTCGAAGGCGCCGCCCGCCCCGGCCATTTTGCAGGCGTCGCTACCGTCGTCGCCAAGCTGCTGAACCTGGCCCAAGCGGACCGCGCCTGCTTCGGCGAGAAGGACTGGCAGCAGCTCCAGGTCATCAAAGCGCTGACGCGCGACCTGGACATCCCCACCGAGATCGTCGGCCTGCCCATCATCCGCGAGTCGGACGGCCTGGCTCTGTCGTCGCGCAATGTCCGCCTGACAGGGGAAGAGCGCTCCGCCGCCCTGGTGATCTCCCGCGCGCTCGACGGCGTCCAGGCGCTTGTCGGTACGGGCGTTCAGGACGCGGCCAAGCTCGCGGACGGGATGCGCCGGATGATCGAGGCGGAGCCTCTCGCCCGGCTGGATTATGCCGTCGTCGTGGCCCCGGACACTTTGCAGGAGGTGGAAACGGTTGCGGGAGGAGCAATCGCGCTGATAGCAGCCACATTCGGCAAGATCCGGCTGATTGATAACCGGATGCTGGGGATGTCCATATAAGGAAAAAGGGAAAAGGGCAGGGAAACCCTGCCCCACATCGTCGCGCCCTCCTATGTCCCCCGCCCCTTTTCTCGTTCTTCCCCTCTTACTTCGCCG
>JANLUQ010000336.1:0-9486 GCA_031363565.1 Armatimonadota bacterium
CCACTTCCCCTCATTGAAGAAGCCGCCGGTCGTGAACTCACCGTAGGTGCCTAAAGCCATCATACAACGGATGCCGTGGCGGGCGGCAAGGTCCAGCACCTGGTCGAAATACCAGGCGTTCGCGAGATCATACTGGCCCAGGCCGTTCTTGCCATGCTCCAGAGGCTCGTTGGACATCCACAACCGGGCATAGTTGCCGCCCGCCGCAGAGAGTTTTGGGAACCAGGTCTCATAGTCGGCCAGCCCACGCCGCCCGGCCCAGCAGACATTCTCGCCGATCAAAAAGCAGGGAGCGCCGCTGCTGAGCTGCAGGACGCGGTCGTTCCCCGGCACGCGCCGGACGAAGCCCGGCGCGGCTGAGGGCCGGACTGTGAACGAGGCTGCCGAGGATGTGCCGGCCCCTGTCGCGTCATGGGCGGTGACAACCAGGCTCCAGCGGCCCGGCTCGGGCGGGCAGAAGCGGATGCGCCACCCAGGGCTATCCTGAGCCACAAGCGTCTCAGAACCATCGGCGTTCCCCGACCGGCGGAAGTCCTGGGACCAGAAGCCGGGCAGGCGCAGCACCTGCCCCTTCGGGCCGGTAAAAGTGGCGTCCACAGCGATCTCGTCCGGGTCGAACGGGTCGGCGTAGGTCTTATCCAGCGTGACTGCCCATTCGGCCTGGCCGTAGGCGGCGAGATCAAGGGCGGGCAGCGCGCGCGCACGGCGACTGTGGGTACAGCCCAGACATGGGCGGTCAGGACAAGGAGGAGCGCACAACAGAGGGCGCGCGTCAGGAGGGACAGCATAGTTTCACCACCAGGAGTCGAAGATTAGAGGCCGGGTCATCGGCGGGGGCCAAAGCGTTCAGGGCCGTGCCGGGGGGGATGCTTTTCATCGCCGTGTCGCTCGCCAGGACACGGCGCAGACCATCTGCCAGCGCGGGGTAGGTCCAGCCATGCGCCTGCTCCTGCAAGTTCTTCAGCAGGAACGACTGCCGGGCGGTCATGCCGATCATCTCGCCGGACAGGACGGCCTGGATATCGGGCGGTAGGCCGCCCTTGAGATTGAAGCCGTTCAAGCGGTGGTCGGCCAGGTACTTCGCCCCCCAGAGGTGCCGCAGGTGCCGGGCCAGCATGACGAATGTCCGGGCGGCGACGCCGTCCGGCTTGCCGCCTACCTCCAGCATCTTGTCAGCCTCGAACAAGGCGCGACGCGGATCGCGGCTGCCTACAGCATCCAGCAGGGCGAAGATGTTGTCTTGAACGGCGTGCAGGCCGACCGCCTCAGCGTCGGCGCGCGTGACTTGGGATCGGTCTCCGGCGTAGGCGATGGCCTTCTCCAGCTCGTTTATCAGGACATTGATATCGCCGGTCCTGCCCCCCCCACCCCGCTCTGCTGCCGTCGCCTTCGCCCGGTCCATGACCAGCCCGAGGGCCGCCGGCTCGATGGTCTTGCCGCGTGACTTCAGCAGGGCGTTCGCACGGGCTTGGAGACCGGTGTCGCCGGGCGCATCGCAGAGCACGGAGGCGCCGGCTTTGGCGACGGCATTCAGCAGCTTCGTCCCCAAGGCCTTCCCCTTGACCTTACCCGCGTCATACTCGGTCGCTCCGGCGACGAGGACGAGGCAGGACAGGCCACCGAGTTTGGGCAGCCCCGCCGCCAGCACTTCCTGGTCCTCTTTGCCCAGTCGCTGCACGCTAGTGACGATGACGACGCGCCGCTCCGAGGCCATCGGGACGCCGCCCGCCGAGGCGAGGATGGCGCGGGCGGCCTCGCCCGCCTCACCCGCCCCAGTCGGCGGGATGTCCCGCTCCTCGCGGTCAAAGTCGGCGAAGGACGAGTCGAGCAGCGGCTCGGTCAGTTTGAGCACAGCCTCACGCTTGAGCGCATCGTCGCTGCCGGTCAGCAGGTAGACGCGCTCGGCGGGCTTGGGAAATCCTTTAGCGAGTTTCGAGTAGTCGAGTTCCATGAGTAAAGGCCTAACCCTGGCGCGGAGCAGCCGCGCCCAACCGACCCTTCCTTATGAACGCTCCCGGCCTTGTGACCCGCCGCCACAGACGCAGGAGGGATACGCGCCATGAGGCGGCCTCGAACCGGCCCAGGACCTCGTCCCACTTCTCGGCGTCAAGCGGGGGGCCAGGACGCCCGTAGCAAGCCTGGGTAAAGGCGGCAGTCAGGGCCGAGAGGAGAGGCAGGGGGAGGCCGACGCCGAACTCCCGTTCCAGGGCGGGCAGGGCCGGAGCAACGCGGACGGCGTGCTCATCGGGGGTCTCAGATGGGCGGCGGGCCAGCCCCAGACGGGCCAGAGCGCGGGCGAGGCGCGCGTACCGATGTCCGAGGGCGGAGCGCGGCGCTTGCAGGGCGGCTGGGCGCGCGCGGACCTGCCCCCGCTGCTTCGCGCGCCAGCGGTCGTAGACCTCGGTCTTGAGGACATAGCCGAGGATCAGCGCGATGCCGCCGAGGAGAGGGGCGACAAGTGCCCAGCCCGCGCCCAGGCCGGCCCGGAGATGCCGAATCCAGGCCAGTGCGCCTCCGCCCTTTTTTCCTGCCGGGCGCGGGACGGAGCCGTCCGTGGACGCCCCCGCTGTGGCGTCGAGGGCGACCCAGCCCGCGCCGGGGAAGTAGACCTCGGTCCAGGCATGTTTGTCCTCGGCGCGCAGGTTGAAGCCATCGCCACTCGGGTCGCCGGGGGCGAACCCGGTCGCAAGCCGGGCGGGAATACTGGCCGTGCGGCAGAGAACGGCGAGCGAGGAGGCGAACATGTCGCAGTAGCCACGCTTTTCATCTTTCAGGAAGACGCGGACGTGGTCATCGGCGTCAGGGATCGGCGGCGGGGTAAGCGAGTACACACAGCGCCGCGAGACCCAGTCGCGCAGGGCCAGTGCCTCATCCATGGGGTCGCGGCGGTCCGGCGGCAGCCCTTGTATCGCCTCGGCCACAGCTTGCTTGAAAAAGGCCGTGTCCTCGGGCTGCGTGACGCCGTCGGCGCCTGCCCGGAGGTAGAGATCACGCACAACGCTCGGATAGTTCGTCCCTGACCGCCGCAGCCGGTCCTGGGTCTCGGGCCGTGTCACATCCGGGGCGGGGTTGGAAACGATCTGATAGGGGAATCGGATCGGACCATCAGACAGCAGATCCAGACGGCCATCCGTGCATACGCGCACACCCTGACTGGACTGAATTGCATCGGTCGCGAGGAATACTCGGCGCGGTGAAGCCGCGGCATAGAACTGGTTGGTGTCACCCAGGACATGGAACGTCGCGGTCATCAGCGGACCGGTGTCGCCTCCGCTATCCCCCGGCGTCAAGCGGGGCGGGACGGTGTAGCCCTCGCCTTCGGTGCCGGGACTTTCCTCAGTGGCTGGGTACCTCTTGTTCTCCAGCGAGCTTTGCCAGCCTGCCCCTGTATAGACATCATAGGTGCGCCCGCGCCAGTAGTGCTCCTGGCCATCACTGGGCGTCACCTGCATCACGACCTCAGCACTGGCTGACCAGGCCGTGCCGGTTCCGATCTGCAAGTTGTCTTCGTCTGAGAAGCGCAGGGCGGCGCTGCCTGGGACTGGAACGGGTTTTCCGGCGGCCAGCCGACGGATCGCCTGCGTCAGCGACAGGTGCGCGAAAACGGCTTGGGCCGGGATGATCACGACCAGGCCCACCAGCAGGACGGCCAGCCCGCACAGTCCAGCCTGGATAATCTGGGCCAGCAGCAGGCGCACAGGGGCCAAGGCGCGCACCTCGACCGCCGCGCGTACCCGGTGCTGTAGGAAGTTCTGGTGAATCAGCAGGAAGATGACCGTCAGGATAAAGACGCCGAAGCAGAGTAAGACCGGGTTGTTTAGGTCCACCGAGGCTGCCAATCCGAGCACCGCCATGGCGGGCACGGTCGCGAGCATCACGCGGGTATCATTGCCCAAGGCCCAAGCCCAGACCGTCCCCATCCAGACGAGCGTTGCGATGAGTCGCAGGCTGGGATTGTCTGCCCCCAGCGGCAGGAACTGTTCCAGGACGACCTGCCCCCCGACAATGCCGGCCAGCAGCAGCAAGGTGACAGCACCGATTCCGAGGTCTACCACGAGTGGCTTGACCCCAAGGTAGCGACTGCCATAGGAAAACACGAAGCCCAGCAGGGTCAGGAGCACGGCCCGTCCTGTCCAGCCGGGATCCGGCTGAGTCAGGGCCGCGCTGGCGGCGAGGACGCCACACAGCGCGATCACCCCACCCGCCAGATACAGCGGCAGGCTGGGCGCCTCGGGCGCCCTCGTCTCCGTCATGCTTTCCACCCCCACTGCTTTATCCAGCCCCGCTGCTTTATCCAGCCCAGCCATCGTCATGCCTTTCCAGGATCGTCCGCAGATCGTCGCCATGCCGGATGATGCGGACGTTCGCTCCCCCAAAAGTGTCCGGCAGCGCGGCCCGGCCGGTGCGGAAGGAGGCCGCGTCCAGCGCGAAGCCGAAATGCTGCCCGCCACGCGCCTGCCACTCTTCCAGATGCTCGGCTAGGCGCAGATCCTCGATGTCCGGAGTAATCACTACAAGAGTCGCCGCCGCGCCGCCCAACGCCCGTTCCGAATCCAGCACCTCAGCCAATGTGAGCATCGAATCTGCCTGCACGCGCGCCAGGGTCTCCAGCAGGCGGGGCATGTCCTGGGGGCCGCCGGCGAAGGCCGCCTCGTCGGCGCGTGCGCCTGCCGTCAGCAGCCGGACCGTGTGCCCATGCCGCAGGAAGTCGTCGGCCAACGTGGCGGCCAGCGTCACGGCAGATTCAAGCGCGCCATCTTCCCCCTCGCCGGTCCCTACATAGGCCGCGCGCGACAGGTCGAGGGCCACTGTCACATCCATTGTCACGCCCTGGGCGTACTCGGTGACGGCCAGCGTCCCTGTCCGGGCCGTCGTGCGCCAGTGGACGCGGCGCAGCTCGTCGCCCGGCCCGTACTCGCGGACACCGTAGAAATCGTCGCCCGAGCCGCGCGTCAGGGCGCTTGCCGTCCCGCGCCACCCCTGGGCCGCCACGCCACGCAGCCAGGACTCCTGGATCGGCAGCAGGGCGGGGTAGACGGTCAGTTCCGATAACAGCGGCATCCGCTGCGCGAACGTCTGCAAGCCCAGCGGGTCGGTCGAGTAAATCTGGGCGGGGCCGATCTGGAAGACGCCGCGCCGCCGCGCCTCGACTTGGCAGGGGGCGGGTGCCTCCTCACCAGGCCACAGGCTCAGAACAAGCGGCGGCGGGCCGCCGACGAACTGCATCCCGCGCGGCAGGGTGTCCCGCACCAGCAGGTAAAACTTGGGCAGCCGATTCGTGTTGCCCAGCCGGTAGGAGAGCGGCACAGCCTCGCCCACCGTCGCCGACAGGGGCAGGGAGCGCTCGCAGGTCAGCCCGCCGAGCATGAGCCAGCCCATGAGGTTCGAGATGAATGGGATCAGCCACAGGATGGCCGCCATCAGGTACAGGCTAGGGATGCCGAACAGCACGGCCACGATGGCAACGAACAGGCCGGCGACGTTAAGGACAAAGCGTTTCATGCGGTTCTTGCCATCATTGTACCCCAATAGCCTTCGGCACGTGCCGCATCTCGTTTTTGCGAAACGCCTTGTTCCTGTTTCGCCATTCCTCCGCAGGGAGGCGGCGGGAGTGGGACAGGGGACGGGAGTTCGTTTCGACAATTTTCCCGGTTTTACGTCTCGCCTCTGCGCTTCTACGCCCAGCGCACATGAGTTCGTTTTTGCAATTTTGTCCTCACTCCTTCGGGCACGTCTTTGATGTATTTGTCTACTATTACTACCAATGATTATACTAGGCCATGCGGAGGAAATCAAGCCCTTTATCTCCGGCAACGCAAAAAGCCCGGCACCCATCAGGAGGCCAGGCTCTTGCAGCGCACAGATGAAACGAACGGATTCTGTTACTTTCTGGCCCCCTGCGCCGGAGTCGGGCCAGTCGCGGCGGTCTTGCGCTGCATCCACGCCTTGAACTCATCCGGCACGACGGTCCAATCCGTACTGCTGCCCAGCAAGCCCGTTTCGTGGAAGTAGGCGTACACCCCGATGGCGCGGCTATTGCTTGCCAGCACGACCTGCCGCGAGGCGACTCCCGCAGGCCCTTCCTTGCGGAAATCGCTCATCTTCGTCAGCATGGCAACGGCCTTGGGCTGGCTCTTGCTGCTTAGCTTCAGGAGCGGCTGCCGATGAGTCCGGCACTTGCGAGCAGGACGACCAGAAGGCAGAAGGCCGCAACGATCGCCCGTGCGCTCAAAGAAGCAGCCGTTCGTTTAGCCCTTTGCGCGCCGGGACCGTCCCGCAGCGCTTCTTCGATGTGCGACTCGATGCTCTATTCGGCGATGCTCTATTCGGCGATCTTCTTCGCAGCCGTTCTGCGGCGGGCCGTGAGGACGATGCCGCCCAACCCCAGGGCGAGCAGCAGGCCGAGGCTAACGGTCGTGGAGGCCTCGGGTACGGGCGCGGAGGGATCAATGCGCCCGAACAGGCCGCTGGTCTCGGCCGGGCCGCCCGCCGCGAAGTAGAGGGAACCGGTGTCCCCGCCTTTGCCGCCGTTGCCGAAGGTCAGCCCCCACAGCCCGGGGATGACGAGCGCGTTGCCGCTGGCATCGGTTAGGGCGCCCTGGAAGGCGCCGGTCTTGTCGTAGGCATCAATGGCACCGTTCCCGAAGTTGCCCACCAGCAGATCGCCGCCGAACGCGCCGAAGCTGGAGGGTGCCTGCGCTAGACCCCACGCGCCGTGGAGCGCGCCGCCGGTCGCAAGGCGCGTAAAGGTGAACGTGGTCGGGTCGAGGCTGTCCAGGAAGTCGCCGCCCGCGCCAGTGTAGGTCACATACAGCGTCCCGGCGATGTTCTGCACGTTGAAAGGACTGGACCCGTTGGCGTTCGAGTCGGTGACCGTACTTACCGTCCCGAAGGCGCTGTTGTAGACGTCCAGCCCACCCCCGGCGATGTTCGCAGCGAACAAGTCATGGTTGGCGATGGCGATACCGGTGTAGACGGCCTTATGGGCCGAGCCATCCGCCACGACGACCGCCTTGGTGCCGTCAACACCGCCTTTCCAGCCGCTGATGGTGCCGTCCTCGGAGGCGAACAGGAAGTTCTTGCCGGCAAAGTCGGTGGAGCTGTTGAAGACCTGCCCAGTCGGGCCGAGATTGGAGGTTTTGGCAGGGATCGTCACCACCAGACCCTGCACGGCCCCCGCCGTGTTGTAAAGGGTGGACGTGTTAGTGCCGTTGTTAGAAACCCAGAACGGCCCGGTCGGGCTGAACGAGATGCCCCACGGGTTGACAAGGTTCGGGTCGGTGACGGCGGCCACGCCGGGCGTGTTGGAAACCAGGTTAGTGACCTGATAGCCCCCGCCCGCGGCGGCGGGCCGGGCGGCGGCAGTGAGCAGCAGCGCAAGGGGCGCGCAGAGCGACAAAGAGCAGAGTGACAGGGGGCGCGAAGGCGATCTCATGTTGCTTCCTCAATTCAGACAAGTTTCGGGACGCCCACTTGATTGTGTGTGTCCTGGGAGCATAGTCGCCGCGCGCGGCTCAAAAGTTGGGGAAGAAAAATAATGGCGATGACGACCAGCAGCTCGATCAAAGTGAAGGCACAGGTCGGGGCCGGTGCAGAGCCGTCGCTCCTGACGCACGACGCCCGCTTCGTCGGCGTCTTCTTCGCCGGCATCTCGACTACGCGCATCTACTGCCGCACCGTCTGCGCGGCCCGGACGCCTCGCCTCGACCGCTGCACCTTTTACCCCAGCGCGGCGGCGGCGGAAGGGGCGGGCTACCGGCCCTGTCTGCGCTGCCGGCCCGAACTCGCGCCTGGCCTGTCCCGGCTCGACTCGGCGGACCGGCTGGCCTCGGACGCCGCCGCCCGGATCGAGGCTGGGGCGCTGGCCGAGGTGGGTGTGGTCGGCCTAGCTCAAGAGATGGGGGCCAGCGAGAGGTATCTGCGGCGCATCATCGCGCAGGAGCTCGGCGTTTCGCCGGTCGCTTTGGCGCAGACGCAGCGGCTGCTGCTCGCCAAGCGGCTCTTGACCGGCACGCTATACTCGCCCTGGCCCACGCCATGGAGTCCGGCGCGGTCTCTTTGGAACCGGGCGGCGATGCCGGGGAGACGATGGCACGGCTCCGGTCACTGCCGGGCATCGGCGAGTGGACCGCGCAGTATATCGCCCCGCGCGCCCTGGCCTAGCCGGATGCCTTCCCGCACACGGATTTGGGGATCAAGAAGGCGCTGGGCGGGGCCGCGCCGAAACGCCTCCTGGAGACAGCGGATCGCTGGCGCCCGTGGCGGGCTTATGCGGCGATGCACCTGTGGAAATCGCTGGAAGGGCCGTCCTCCCGCCCCCCTAATGGGGGAGTAGGATAAGGGCGAAAAGGAAAGAGGGCGGGGAGACCCCGCCCCTGCAGAGTCCCACCCTTCTCCCGACCGCACCGTAACATTAGGAAACACTCCATGACCTATTACACCTTTTTCGACAGCCCCCTCCAGCCCCAACTGCTGACTTCGGACGGCACAGCCCTGACGGGCTTGTTCATGGTCGGCCACACGCACGGCCCCGAAATCGGGGCGGACTGGATACGGGACGACAAGGCCGCGCTCTTCGCCGAGGCTGGGCAACAGCGCGCAGCCTATTTTGCCGGGCGTTTGACCGACTTCGACCTGCCGACTGCACCGACTGGCACGGCCTTCCAGATGCGCGTATGGCAGGAGCTTCGGCGCATTCCACACGGTCAGACCATTTCTTACGGCGAATTGGCCCGGGGCATCGGGTCCCCGAATGCCTGCCGGGCGGTGGGCCTGGCGAACGGGCGCAACCCGCTCTCCATCATCGTGCCCGGCCCGGAGATCCCTTCCCCCCGCGTCGTCGGCACGAGCGGGAAGCTCACCGGCTATGCCGGGGGCATGGCGCGCAAGAAGGCGCTGCTGGCGCTGGAGGGCGCGATACAGGGGCACGTTGACTTTTCACATAAAAACGCGATTTATTACACCGCAACAACTACTAAAAATAATACTTGACAGGCCTGGAACTTACGTGATATACTCAATGAGCTAGGATAGCAAGAAGTGACAAAGCACTATTTTCGGCTGTGTTCTATTGATTATCGCCAGACGATTTTGTGATTTCTGTCGCTATTTTTGCCATCCATGCCTGCGCGGGCCGCACCCTTATTGCCGTGTCACCGGTGATGTGGGCAGGCTACACTTCTGGAACATCAGCAGAAATTCAGAGAAAGGAGAAAGACATGGAAAAAAAGGCCCTCCCGATGCCCGTGGTCATCGGCATCATCGTCGCCGTCGTGCTGCTCGTCGGCTTCTTTGGCTTCCGGGCTATCAGCGGGCACAGTTCCGACAGTAAAGGCAATGACCTTTCCTCAGCCGGCGTCCAGCCGAGCAGCGCCGCCAATTCGGACACCCAGCAGCACTAGTAAGTATCATCAGCCCCGAGGTAACCAGTGAATTCACTGGCCGGCTCGCGGTTTTCTCATCCCCTATTTTTAGCATGGAGACAGT
>JANLUQ010000337.1:0-1737 GCA_031363565.1 Armatimonadota bacterium
CCACCACGGAATGCGGCACCTCGATCTCCGCCAGCAGCCGCGGCGCGCGCCCGGACAGGTCGATGACCGACACCGTATCGGGGCGCGGGTTCTGGACGACGGTGTTCACGCCGCCCACCAGCGTGCGCTTGTCGTCGTTGCCGCTGACCGCGATCTCCGCCAAGGCAGGCGCCGCAAGCAGGAGCGCCGCTGCCGCCAGACTGGTTGTCCTCATGTGCCGTTTCCTGGCGTTGGTGCGTAATCCGAAGCTTGCAGGCTTTGGCTGCGCGCGTAGCGGGCGTATGGGGCCGCTCTCTCGTTCTGCCGGATGACTGATGCCCTACAAGGCCAATGAGGCGCGCCGCCACAAGATCCCGCGGGCGCGCGACAAGGTCGCCAACTGGCCGGAGTATGACAAGGCGCTCCAACAGCGCGGCAGCCTGACGGTCTGGGTGACGCCCAAGGCGCTGGCGGCCTGGCACCCGCCCCACACGGGCCAGCGCGGTCGCCCGTGCGACTATGCAGACCTGGCAATCGAGACCGGCCACCTTCTGCGCCTGGCCTTTGGTCAGCCCTGGCGGCAGACCGAGGGGCTGCTGCGCTCGCTTGTGACCTTGCTCGGCCTCGATGTCGGCGTGCCCGACCACACGACGTTCTCGCGGCGCAGCCCCGGCCTGGTGCTCGCCGCGTCGCTGGCGCACGCCCAGGCAAGCGGGCCGGTGCACGTCCGGTGCACGTGGTGATCGACGCGACGGGCCTGAAGGTTTACGGCGCCGGCGAGTGGCTGGTGGAGAGGCACGGCGAGCGCGGCGCCCGGACGTGGCGCCGCGCTCCACTTGGCCGTCAACCCCAGCACCGGCGAGATCCTCGCTTCCGAGCTGACGAGCAACGAGGACGGCGACGCATCGCAGGCCGGCCCGCTGCTCGGGCAGGTTACTGGTCCGATCACCTCGGTGACGGCGGACGGCGCCTACGACGGCGAACCCGTCTACCAAGCTATGGCCGAGCGCTAGCCCGACCCGCCCGTGGCGGTGGTCATCCCGCCACGCTCACCGCAGTGCCGAGCCCAGCCGCGAGCACGGCACCCAGCCAGCGCGACCAGCATATCCGGATGATCGGGGACAAGGGTCGCATGGGTTGGCAAAAGGCGTTCGGCTACGGCCGGCGGTCGCACGCGGAGACGGCCATGTTCCGCTTCAAGGCCATCATCGGCAGCAGGCTTCGCGCCCAGGACCCTGCCTGCCCAGAAGACCGAGGGCAAGCCTCGGCATGCCAGTGTCGAAACGGACTGCTTGAAACGGCGCCCAGCCACCGCCGCACGTCCACAACCTGGATAATGCACCAAAGCCCCAGGTCAAGACTTAAACGGGCCGGTATCAGTCGCTCTGCAAAGTCCGGACTGCCAGCGCCGTGGCGGACGCCCGGTTATCCACCTCCAGCTTGAGGAACACCTGTTCGAGGTGCTTGTTCACCGTGCGCGGACTGAGGCTCAGGATCTCGGCAATGTCTCGGTTTGACTTTCCCTGACTGAGCCACAGCAGCACCTCCGCCTCCCGGAACGTCAGGCCGAGCGCATCTCGCAACGTCCCCTCGTCGCTCCGCCCCGGCGCAAGACGCAGGAGCAGCTCGTCCGGGCCGACCTGTCCGACATACGACACCCTTAGGGTCTGTGACCGGAGTTCCCGGGCATCTAGCCCTCTTCTGATCTGGTCTTTGGCCGTGCGACCCTGGGAGTGTTCGAAGCTTCCGGAGTTACAC
>JANLUQ010000506.1:0-16633 GCA_031363565.1 Armatimonadota bacterium
CCAGTCTGGTGCTGCGAATTATCGGCAGGCCATCCAGTGTTTGTTCCAGTACCAACAGTATATAGGTCGCCTGAAGTGGCCGGATAGGGGGTGGGAGCGTCAAGCCCGACTTTGCCGTTCTCTGTACAGGGGACAGTACTAGTGGAGTATGTGTGCGATCGACCAGGCGTGATAATCTGAGAGAAGTTGCATGAGCCACCACTTCCGAACAGGGATGGCGTCTGCACTTGACATGTCCAGGAGGAGCCGTGTGGATGTGTGTCGGATGTCCCAGATGCCTGAAGACTCGTTCCGGCGGCGTTGATGAATGGAACCCCCTCGTAATGGTTGCAGGCATAGGTGGGTTCAGCCACTGAAACCTTTTGCTTTGAGGTGACGGTGAAGGGCTGACCCAGGTTGGGCGGCGGCGAACACACCGCCGTGCAGGAAACCGTTTCAGTTGCCGCTGCCTCATTCCAATACCAGTGCGCTGTTGGCTGGTCGGTTGGACCGATACCGGGGGTGAGTTTGCTGGTCTGCTGATCGGACGAGATAACCCAGCTTTGGAATATGCTGCCTGGGCTGGTGCCGGAACTGGACACGGTCCATTGCCAGTTGGAGAGCGTACCGTAGACGCGGCCGCCACTTTGTACTGGCATCCACGAGCCGGTGCAGCCCTGTCCGATGAGGATATTGTTCTTCCCGCCGCCGACAGTCACGCCACCTAGCACGATGTTCACCGGCGTGGTCACCACGTTAATGATAGTGGTGCCGCCCTGGTTCGATCCGTCAGTGCTGCACGCGGCGTTCAGGGTAATCGCCGGCAGAGGCACCTGCGTACTCCCCCCGGAGTTGCTCACCGTAGCCAGATGGCAGAACGCCCCGCTTGTGGTCTGCACGGTCCCCGAAGTGGTCGTGGTGAAGCTGTCCCCGAAGCTGTCACTGGCTGAGGTGTGCTGGGGGGAGGTGCCCCGGCCGTTGTTGCCGTCTATCGAGGCGCTGATGGAGACATAGATGACGGCTTGGGCGGGGTCGGGGGCGGGCGGCAGGGTTGTGTCGCCGCTGTCGGCGGTCCAGGTCAGGGTGGGGGTAACGGTGCCCTGGCTGGTCTCCGATGTTGATTGGTAGCTACTGGGAGCGGCACCGCCGCCATTGGGGCCGGCAACCGGCCAAGCCCGAGAGTACGACAGGCTGGTGGCCCCATCTATGCCCGTGTCAGTCCCAATCGTGTTGTAGGTGACGACCCAGTGTGCGGCGTGGGCGGTCAGGGGGGTGAAGAAAAGGCTTGCGCTCAGGAGACTAAGCACGGCCCAGGAGAGGGTGCGGCCCAGGAGAGGGAACGAGAACATGGACGATCCTCCAATCGAAATCGGCGACGGCAAAGCGGAATGAACGCGATGCGAAGCGATGACCGAAGGACGCTCACGTTCAGCGTCACGGAGTAATCATATCACGGGTTTCGTGTGGTGTCAAGAACTATTCTTGCTGCTACGTTCATCCCCGCTGATATGCCTCCCCCAAGGCGGCGGGCGCGGTGGCACCCCGCCGGGAGCGGCCCAGCAGGGCGAGCAAGGTCAGCAGGTAGGGGAGGGCGAGGAAGAACTGGTAGGGGAACCGCGTGCTGGTGGCCTGGAACTGGAACTGCAAGGCGGAGGCCAGCCCGAACAGCAGGGCGGCGGCTGCGACGCCGAAGGGGTTCCAGCGGCCTAAAATGACCACCGCCAACGCGATGAACCCGCGCCCCGCCGTCATGTTCTCGCCGAAGCCAACCGTATAACCCAGGCTGAGGTAGGCCCCAGCCAGGCCCGCCAGAGCGCCGCCGGCAAGAGTTGCGGCGATGCGGACGTTGCCCACGCGCACGCCCGCACCGTCCGCCGCCAACGGGTATTCGCCGGTCGCCCGCAGGCGCAGGCCCCAGCGGGTCTTGAAGAGGCCAAGCCAGACCAGGGGAACCAAGGCCCAGGCCAGCCAGCCCAGCGCGTTCTGCTCGAACAGGGCGGACAGCAGCAGCGCGGGGAGACTAGGAGCGGCCCCGTTTGCGGGATGTAAAAAGGGAAGGGAGAACGGGGCGAAGGCTGCCGCCGTCGCCCCGTTGAGCTGCGGCACGGCGCGGAAGAAGACGCCGGTCAGCCCCAGCGCGAGGATGTTGATTGCCGTTCCCACCACCACCTGATCGGCCCCCAGGCCCACGGAGAGGGCGGCGAACAGGGCGGCGAGGATGACGCCCGCCAGGATGGCGGCCCCCGCCCCCGCCCACGGGCTGTGGGTGCCGAA
The DNA here is from genome assembly GCA_031363565.1 of Armatimonadota bacterium. GTDB lineage: Bacteria > Armatimonadota > Armatimonadia > Armatimonadales > Capsulimonadaceae > JANXMY01. The sequence continues at coordinate 2,254 of JANLUQ010000506.1, forward strand.
GGCGGCGGCGAAACCGGTAAGCGCGCCGGCCAGCATCATCCCCTCCATGCCGACATTGATGACGCCTGACTTCTCGGCCAGTGTCTCGCCCAGCGCGGCCAGCAGCAGGGGAACGGCAAGGCGGATACCGGTAAACAGCAGGCCGACCAGAATGACGCCCCAGGCCGCACCGTGCAGGGGGGCTTGGACGTGCATGGGGGGCTAGGCGTCCTTCTTCGCGGCGCGATCGGCGAGGTAGCGGGCTTCATCCGCTTCCAGCTCATCCATACTTTTGCGCGGCGTCTCAGGAACATCGTCCAGGTCCAGGCCGGTCTGCGCGATGGCCTGACCGCGCTTTGCGGCCGTGGCCGGCAGCTCGGCAGCGGACGCGGGCGCGTCGGGCTGCGTGAGGACCGGCGCAGCCATCGGCGTGAGGTCGGTGATGCCGACCAGCAGATTGTAGCGCAAGGAGAACTTCTTCTCCCCCGCCGACAGCTTGTTGCGCGCCTCATCGGAAAGCCCGTCCAGCCACTTCTGACGCATCGCGTCCGTGCCGGCCTGATGGCGCGCGCGGATCTCGGCGGGCAGGCTTTCGAGGTCAATCGCGACCGTCGCCGTGCCATCGGCATAGAGCTTTGCGACCGTTCCCGTCAGGGCGCGATAATATGGGTAGAACAGGCCGGATTTGGTGTCGGCAGCGCTCGGCTCCCGGTCCGTCACGCGGACGCTCGCCCCTTCCGTCAATTGTTTTGGGGTGCTGGTCATCATTGAATTCGTTGTCATGGAAAATTCTCCGTGTAGTCGTCATCTGCCAAGGGAGGCGGCTGGTTTGCCCCGGCATGACACCGGGTAGAACCAGGGGGGTATTAAAATATGGCGGAAGTTTTCTATGTCATCGGCGAGATTATGCTGATCGCCGCACTGCTGGGCCTGATCGGTGTCACGGTGTGGGTTGCGCTGTCCGCACTGCACGTCAAAAACCAAACGATCGGTCACGCCAAGCGGCTCTCCCAGCGGCCTCTCGCCGCCGGTAAGAACCTGGGGATGACCCTCAAAGGTATCGCGCAGCAGGAGACGATCCATGTCAAGCATATCAGCGCGTCGGTCATGGGTGCCGCTGGGGCGGTGAAGCATTCCGCCCTGGAGATCAAGGACGCCGCCCAAACTGTCCACACCGAAGAGCTGAGGCCCGCCATCGCTGGCATCCAGGAGACGGGGGAGCGCATCGGCCAAGTCACCAAAGTCCTCCGGCTGGCTGCCCAGCTCTCGCGAGCAGCCGCCAAGCAGCGGCCCCGCTGACCTCTTCCTGACCTCGCGCTTACTTTCTCGGCGGCGGGGCTTGCAGCGCCCCGATGAGATGGTCACTGGGGAACGGTACGCTGGAAATGTTGCCGGTGGAGATGGGCTTACCGTCCACAAAGATCCCAAGCTCTGTGACCGTCCGCGCGGCGGGCGAGCGGTCCTCCACAGGAACATCTAGGTTCACGATCTCGGCAGACGCGATGCCACCACTCTTACCGACATACTCCCGGATCTCTTGCAGCGCAACGGTCAGCGTTTCCGGCTTCTGTTGATTCCCTTCATCGTAGACCCAGCCCGCCTCGATATGGTGCCGCGCGGTCTTCGGATCGCCGACTGTCTCCTCCGAGGATGGGACGGTTTTGGGATCAATCGGCGCCGGCGGCGGCGGCGCCGTCTTCGACTGCTGGGCCTGCTCTTCCTCATCGTGGTCCGGCACGGCCGACTTCTTGAGTCCCTGATTCAGAAAGACGAGGGCCGCTGCCAGGAACACTAGCCCTACGATGATGAGCACACGCTTCATACCGGCATCTTCTCCTTTATCCCCAAAAAAGCTCCCATGCGCCCTGTCGCCCCGTCACGGCGATAGGAAAAAAAGTCGCGCCGGTTGCGGAACGTATCCTCATCGCAGACGGCGATGGATTCGGCCTTCAGCCCCGCCGACAGCAGCTGCAAAAAGATGACTGCGCGCAGGTTCAAAGTGTAAGTGCCGGTCATCTCGTTGCGCGGCATGATGACGTTCGCCGCCCGCGATCCGGGCTGGGTGCGGAAGCGGTCCGCGACCTCTGGCCCGACCTCATAACTATCCCCGCCGATGGAAGGGCCAATGGCGGCTATGCAGGACGACGGCAGCGAGCCGAACTCCTCTGAGAGCGTCCGCACCGTCTTGGCCGCGATGTTGGCCTCGGTCCCGCGCCACCCCGCATGGGCCAATCCGATCACCTTGCGCGTCGGGTCTACCAGGTACACGGGAACGCAGTCGGCGAAGAACAGCATCAGCAGTAGGTCGGGGACATTCGTCACCAGGGCATCCACGCCAGGGATGGGCACCGACCCGGTGCCCGCCTTCACGACAGCCACGCCGTCACCGTGTACCTGCTCGGCCAGAGCCACCTGCCTCTCCGCAAACCCCAGGTCGGACCAGACGCGCGCACGGTTCGCCGCCACCGAGGCGGGCGCATCGCCGACATGCGTGCCCAGGTTGAGCGTGTCATAGGGGGCGACCCCGACCCCCCCGCGCCGCGTCGTGAATCCCTGGACGATGCGCGGCAGCCAGGACATGGTCTTGGCCTGGTACAGCGGCAGATCGCCAATCGGTTGTTTGCGCCAGCCGGTCAATGCACACCTTTTCTAGCCCGCCCCGCGCGTCGCTCCTGTGCCCGTGCCTTCAATTGGCTGAAGACTTCCTCCATAGAGTAGGTGCGCCCAGCGTCAATATCATCCAGACCGGTTTGGATGCCGGCCACTGATGCGGCGAAATCTTCCAGCCCTGAGAATTCGGTTAGACCAACGCCCACATCTTTTTCCGCAAGCTTCAGCAAGTAAGCCGTGACATTTTGACTATTTATAGCGGCCTGCTTGCTGAAGAGCAGTTCTATGTCTGCGGAGATGTCTAAGGTGAGTGCCATAGGTTACGACACTCGATGCCCTTCCCCCGTCCGCAGGACGGTCGGCGCGCAGCGCCCCCCAGACGGGTACTTTAGTGCCCGGCCTCTGTGCCCGGCCTCTGTGCCCGGCCTCATCAGTCCGTCATCTCGTACAGGTCCATGTTGCCTGACAGCAGGGCGTTCTTCGACTCCGACTCGCACAGCTCGTCCAGCTTCGCCAGATACTCCCGCACCGTCATCACGACCGTGGCGTGGGACCAGGTCAGCGGCGAGACCGAGATCGGATCGCCGCTATAGGGGTGGATCTGCTCGGCCAGGACGCCCGACTCCAAGGTATGCTTGCGGACCCATTCTAAGATGTCCAGCGCGGGCGTCAACTCGGAGAGGGTCTTGGCCTTCGCGATGTGCCACTCGGCCAGCCAGAGAGTGCAGATGATCCACGGGTTGCCCGGCACGTTCCCCACATCCTGGCTGACCTGATGGTAGTAGTCATTCTCATAGCGCGCGACGCCGCCGATGTCGGTCCGGCACCACAGGCGGGCCTCGATCTGCTCCATCGTCGCCACCACCTTGGGGTCGTCGGCAGGCAGCATCCCGAACTGGAAGACGCCGTAGAGGCTGGCATCAATGGTGACATCGGCATCAATCGCGCCCGTCTCAGGGTCCACGGTGATGCGGCGGACGAACCGCCCACGCTCCGCGTCCCACAAATGTTTCAGAGCGGCGTCCTTGATTTCCCCTTGAGCCGTCCGGAACTCGATGGCGCGGCGCTCGTCGCCGAAGGTCTCGGCGAATAGGGCCGCGGCGTTCAGGCCGGCCCAGACGGCGGCAACGGTGAAGGTGTGGATGCCGTGCCGCTCTTCCCACAGGTCGTAGGACGGGCCGGGCAGGCCGGTGTGAGGTTCACGGTACTGCGTCAGGAACTCCCCCGCCTGCCGAATAAGCGGGGCATACAGGCCACGGATGAACTCCACGTCCCGATACCGATCGTAATGCTCCCACAAGGCCCAGAGGACCAGGGCCGTCTCGTCTTCCTGGATCGGAAGCTGCAAATGGCCCTGCCCGTCTGCCCAGGGGTGCCAGGAGGAGCCGAGCGACTTGTCCGGGTTGTACTTGTGCAGCAGATACCCTTCGGGCAGCAGGACATCCTTGCAGAACTCATAAAAGGAGCGCGTCACATCCGGCTGGCCCGCAAGGTCCAGGGAGTACGCCACCAGGGCACCGTCACGGGGCCACATATACGAGTAAGTGTCGTTGTTGAAGGTCAGATAGTCCGAGTCGTTGGCCGCGATGATCGCCCCCCGATTGTCTATCTGCGTCCTTAAAATGAGCAGTGACTGCTTGTAAAGAGTCACCAATGGGTCCGGCAAGTCGCCGTAGGGAATGTTATCCTTGTTGACCCAGCGGTTCCAGTAGATGCGCGCCCGGTGCTGGAAGAACTCGGGGCCACGCTCCACGACGAGCTGGTTGATCAGCTTGACGGCGGCGTAGTCCTCGCCTGCCGCCAGCCAGTAGTAGACGGTCGCCGTGCGGCTCAGCGCGACATGCGCGCCGATGGTGCTGTCCACGGCCCCCTGCGCGACCGAGTTCATGCCTAGGACACCGTCCTCGGCATCGCGCCAGGTGCCTTCCGCCCCATGCGCCCGCGAGACGCCGATGGCGTAGTGATGGACGCCGTAGTCCATCGCGCCCCCGGCCTCGTTCTCGACGCAGACATTGGCGAGCATCCACGTCTTGCCCTTGTAGTGGATCATCGCCTTCAGGTTGGGCGCGTAATACGCCGTGTTCCCCTCCGACGACTCATTCAGGTTGAAGTCGTGGTGCCAGAACAAGCGCAGGTCGCGCGATTGAGGCAGCAGGTTCTCGATCTCGACCTTGCGGATATAAACGTTCCGGTCGAAATCCACGCAGTCCCGGCAGACCAGCCGCAGCCCCAGCCCCCAATGGACCGCTGTCACCTCGGTCACGAGGGTGTCCTTCTCATAGCGCATCGTCTTCTGCCACGACGGCTCCGAGATCCAGGACATCTGCCCATCCACCCAGATCCCGAACCGGCAGGCCTGCCCGCGCGTGTGGTTCATCTGGCCGACAAAGGGAAAATACACGTCGCGCAGGGTATAGCGCGAATCGAAGGTCAGGAGCAGGTTACCGTTGGCAATGGGAATATCACGGGGCATAGAGTGTTTCCAGTGATGTAGTATACCCGCTCGTCCGGCCTTTCCTGTCCCATGCCCTCGGACAGAAGCCGTGGTTCTGCACCAGTGGTTCTGCACCAGTGGTCAATCAGTCTTCCGGCAGGCGGTCGTAGACGGCCTTGTCCGCCCCGACGCGCAAGGCCCAGCCCGAGTCGCCGTAAGACCAGTGCCACCACTCGCCGAGATAGTTGGTCAGGCCGGTCTTTTCGAGTGCTTTAAACAGCAGGCGACGGTTGGCCTGGGCCTCGCCGCTCAGGCCCGGCGTGTCGCCGGGCGCGCTGGTCTCGTCCATCTCGAAGGGCGAGGTCATGTCCAGCCACTCGCCGCCCTCGACGCGCACTAGCGACAAGTCCACGGCCCCGCCGGTCGTGTGGGGTGGGGGACAGGGGTCGTCGGGCGGGGCGGACATGGTGTTGGTGATGCGGTGCAGGGTCGCCTTCTTCCACTCGGGATGCTTGCGGGCGAACTCAGCCTTGAGTTCCTCGTACATGAAGCGCTGCTGGGCGAGCGGGCGGAACCCCTCGATGACGATGATATCAACGCCGCCGGGCAGCGACTCGGCGGCCTGGGCCAGCTTCTCGGCGACGCCCTTGCGGACCTTGGGCGTCCGGTGCATCCCCTCGAACTTGGGGTGCTTCACGGCGAAGTGAATGCGCTTGGAGAGCGTTCGCGGATCGAGCAGAGGCTCGCCATTATCTTCGATAGGGACGGCGCGCAGCTTGGTCAAGGGTTCTCCGAAAGAGCGTGGCATGAGTATTTCTTTCTAGGTGGTCTGGCCGGTGACGCGGCGGGCGAAGCGCAGCATCCGGTCGTACCAGGTGATCAGTTCCTCGGTCGCGCCGGTGCCGTGGCCGGAATCAAACCAGACGACTTCGATGTCTTTACCCAGTCCCTTCATTTTGGCCTCATAGACCTCCATTTGGCGCGGCGGGCAGCGCGTGTCGTGGCGGCCCTGGATGACCAGCAGCGGGGCGCGGACGTCCTCGGCATAAGTGATGGGCGAGGCGCGGCGATAGATCTCCGGTTTCTCGGCGGGTGTCCCGCCGAAGCTCGCGGTCGTGACTCCCTGGAGGAAGCCCGATGAGTCCTCCCAGGTGAGCGTCTGGTCAGCAATGGCGATCAGTCCCATGCCGCCCGCCCACAGGTCGGGACGCCTGCCTAATGCCAGCAGCGTCAGATAGCCGCCGTAAGAGCCGCCGGTGACGAGAACCGCGTCAGGCTGGGCGATGCCCTGCCCCACCAGGAAGTCATGCGCGGCCACCATGTCTTCCAGTTCCCAATGGCCCGCGTCCCCCCAGATTTTGCCCATGAAGTCCCGCCCGAAGGTCGTCGAGCCACGGAAGTTGACCGAGAGCCAGGCAAAGCCGTTCTCAGCCCAGAGTGATCCAAGGCCGAACGTCTCGGTGACGACCGCGTGGGGACCGCCATGCACTTCCAGCACGGTCGGGAACGGCCCTTCGCCTTCGGGGACGCAGAGCCAGCCTTGCACCGTCTGACCGTCTGAGGAAGAGAACGTGACTGAGCGCACCGGTCGGCTCGGCGGCGTCTCGCCCGCTGGCAGGACGATCCGTGTCAATGCACCCGTGCCGGCGTCCAGGGCGATCAGCCGCGCCTTATTCTGGGCGTTCTGCCAGGCGGCGAGTATCTCGCGCCCATCCGGGGCGAACGAGACGCCCAGGCTGCCAAAGAAGGTGAACGCACCGTCGGGGTGGTCCAGCCGCGTCGCCTTGTCGGTTTCCAGGTCGTAAACGTAGAGCCGCTGGATGGCACTGGAAAACTGGCAGAGCAGAATGCGCCGACCGTCGGGCGACCAGTTCAGCGGCACGATCTCGCCCATGACAGCCGGCAAGTGCAGATCGCGGCGCTCGCCCGTCCGGGCGTCCCAGAGCAGGGGCCGCTTGTCGCCCGTCCGGTCGGAACTCGCCAGCAGGCGCGTGTCGCCCGGCGCGGGACTGAAGGCGATCGGTTCGATGCTGCTGTCGAGCCCGTCGTAAAGTTCCCCGATGCGCGCCCCGTCCACATCGAAGGCCAGCAGCGCGTACTGCTGCTTCCCGGTGCGCTCGGAGGCGGCGACGACGGCGATGCTGCCATCCTCCGTGAGCAGAGGCGTTCGGAAGAGGCTCTTGGTGCTGTAGAGGAACCGGGGCGGACCCAGCGCCCCGTCCGATGCGATCGCGACCCGGCACAGGTGGAAGCCGTCGGCATCGTTGGTGCGAAACGTAAGCGCGTTCCCGCTGGGGCTGAACGCCACGGCGGGCTGCGGGAAGGGCGTCGTGGAGGCGCCGTAGGCCGGCAGGCTGGGCGTCACATCTTCCGGCGAACCGCCCTCATAAGGGACGCGGACGTAGTGCCCGGTCTCGTTTCCTTTGGCGTCGTCCATGAAGTAGAGGAAGCGGCCATCAGGCGAGAGCAGGCCGAAGGTGACGCCGCCCGGCTTGTCCGTCAGGGGCCGCAGATCGCCGGTCGGCACGTTCCAGGCGTAGATTTGGGAGACGCCCGACTGAGTGCTTGTGACGATGCCACGGTCGGGCATCTGGGCGGCGATCTGCGTCCAGAGGAGGCGTGGGGCGCGCAGGCGCTCTTTCCAAAGGTCGGAGGTAATTGGGGGCATAGGGGTTTTCTTTCAATCGCAACCATAAGGTCTAGGCCGCACGGCTGGATGACCCTGCGGTCGTTGTGCGGGCTTCCGGGGCGGCACCGGTCTCGAAGCTAGCCCGCACCACGCTGTTCGGGCCGCTCAACCATTCGGAGAATGTCGCCGAATCGGCAATGCGCCTCCACCGGATGCCTCAGCGGTAACTCCGCGTTCACCGCGTAGTGATTGCGCCGGCCCTCCTTGACCTTCGTGATCGCGCCTCCCTGCTCCAATTCCACCAGAATGCGCTGCACCGCCCGCTCCGTGATCCCCACCGCGTCGGCCAAGTCCCTGATTCGCATTTCCGGGTTCCCCGCGAGGCAGATCAGGATGTGGCTGTGGTTAGTAAGGAACGTCCAGCTTCCGACAGGGCTTGCCATGGGATCAATCTCAATAACACGAAAATAAATACATGAAACTATTGACGTGTATTGTTTTACACGTCATAATCCTCATTATACATCCTGCGAGGTCTTCCCGTCAACGGCTGCCCAAGCGAGTCATATCAGGATGGCGTCGTCACGATAGAAACCACAGATAGAAATACACAAGGAGAACGTACATGTCGCTGGTCGCAACGGATGGTCCCTCGGTCCGCTTGGCCGAGAATCCGGGTCCACGGATCACCGTGAGGGAACGCGTAGGACCAGCAGAGTATGCGCTGCTGGCCCTTTTGCTAATCGCCGCCCTGGGTTCGGCGTGGGCGCTGCTCTGGCAATCGGTCTCCCCGCATCCTCTTTCTGGCTGGGGCCTGACGGTGGACCGCCTCAGCGCGCTGCTGACGCTTCTGGTCGCCACGGTTGGGGCGGTCACGTTCCGGTTCTCGCTGCTCTATATGGACGGCGAGCCGGGGCAGGCGCGGTTCCTCTGGTGGCTCTTTGGCACCGTCGGTGCGGCCTACCTCCTGATGCTGTCCACCAATCTCTGGCTGCTATTCTTCGCATGGCTGGCGGTCAGCCTCGGCCTGCATCAACTCCTGCTCTATTACCGGGACCGGCCCGAGGCGCTGCGTCCGGCCCGCAAGAAGTTCCTGATCAGCCGCCTGGGGGACGTCGCCCTGCTATCGGCGGTCTGCCTCATCGGCGGCCACTGGGGGACCTGGGACGTGCGGACGTTCCTGGCTGCGTCCTCCCAGGACAGCGGACCCCTCGCCGCACTCGTAGCTCTGCTGGTCGTGGCGGCGGCGCTCACCAAGTCGGCCCAGTTCCCCTTCCATAGCTGGCTGCCGGAGACGATGGAGGCTCCTACCCCCGTGTCCGCCCTCATGCACGCAGGAGTCATTAATGCCGGGGGCGCACTGCTGCTGCGCTTCGCGCCGCTGCTCGTGCGCGTCCCCTCCGCCCTGTTCGTCCTGGCCCTAATCGGGACGGCCACGGCCTGCCTGGGGCTGCTGGCGATGTGGGCGCAGCCGAACGTCAAGCGAACCCTGGCCTGGTCCACCGTCAGCCAGATGGGGTTTATGATGGCCGAGTGTGGCATGGCGGCCTTCCCGGCGGTGGCCCTGCATATCGTGGGGCACGGGTTCTACAAGGCGTGGAGCTTCCTTCGTACCGGTGACGTGCCGGTCCGGGCGGCGTCGGCCTCCCTCTCGCCCCTATGCGCACTGCTCCTCTTCGCCCTGGGGAGTGGGGTTGGCCTCGCCTGCGTGGCCGAGGCGGGCCACTGGGCGGGGCTGAGCCTTCTGCACTCGCCGGCCGAGTGCGGGCTGTCGCTGATCCTGGCCCTGTCTCTGGGACAGGTTTGGGTGGCCTGCTTCCGCGTCGCGCTGCCGGGCCGCTGGCAGAATGTGCGGGCATTTGCCGGCGCGGTGACAGCGAGTCTGTTCCTCTTCCCTCTGGCCTGTGCGGTCTATGGCGGCGCGAACGCCTTCCTCGCCCCTGTGTTCCTGGCTCCGGCTCCAAGAGGCCCGCTGGCCTGGGCCTCGGCCCTGCTGCCGGTAGTGGCTTTGACGGCGCTCTGCGTCCTGCACCCGCTCCTGCCGGCCCTGATGCGGACGCGACCCGGCCGGGCCTTCCACGTCCACGCGCTCCATGGGTTCTACTTCGGCGCGGTCGCAGACCGTTGGATGGACCGGCTCTGGCGCAGCCCTGTCCACAAGACCACCCTAGAGGAGAATCAATCATGTCTGATGCCACAGTGATAGATGCGATGACCCCGACGAATGCGATTATGAATGCAAGAGTTCCGTCGGCTGGAGCGTCGGGGGATGACTTCATTCGGGAGGAGGTCCTTCTTGCCTGCAAGCGGATACCGCCCCTCTGGGACTTGCCCAATTATGTCGCCGTCAACCCATTTCTTGGCTTCGCCGCGCAGCCGCTGGCCGAGGCTGCCGCCACCATCCGCGAAGGCCTGGGGGCAGAGATCCTGCCCCCAGCCGATTACTACCGCGCCCGGTGGCGGGAAAGGGCTTTCGACCGGGCCGATCTCGTGGGGGCGGCCCGCCGCCTTGGGGAAGACCCTTCGGTGCTGGAACGGGTGCTGGACAGCGTGGCCCCCGTTAAGAGGCAGGCTGGGCGGACAGTGCTGACCCACGCCGAGCGGCACGACGCGCGGCACGGGACCTCCTGGAACGCCCTGCTCATCAACGAGGCCGCCTGCTGGTGCGCGGTTCATGCCCGGCAAGGCGGGACCTTCCGGTTCGCGCCCGACTGCGGAGACCTATACAGCGGATGGCGGGAGGCGGCGCAAGCGGACCGGTCGCCAGAAATCGCGGGGCTGTCCGGGTGGCGTATATGGGCGAAGGGCCTGCCCTGCCGCGCCGGAGAGGCGATAGCAGTAATGCTCGCCCGCTTGGACGTGCCGCCTGCGGAGCGGGCGGACTACCTGTACCGGCTGCTGGGGGGCGTCTACGGGTGGGCGTCGTTCCTGCGGCGCTTCTCCTGGGAGAGCGGCGACGCGCCCGGCCCGCTGCTGGACCTGATCGCGATTCGGATCTGCGCCGACGCCGCCGTGCCGTCGCTGGCGAACAAGAGCGGTCACGTCCTCAAGCAGCCCGGATACGCTTCGATGGACGGACCGACCCGACTCACCGAAGAGGCGTGGGCGGCGGAAAATAAACAAGAGGATAAACAAACGTTTGAGGATGAGGGTACGCGGCTGATCTTCCAGGAGGCGCTGGAAGACGGGTTCGTGCGGTCTCTTCTGGCGGACATGGCCGCTGCGCCGCAGTCGCCGCGTGCCGTGCGCCCGGCCGTCCAGGCGGTGTTCTGCATCGACACCCGCTCCGAGGTGTTGCGGCGGCATCTGGAGGCCGTGGCTCCGGCTGTGGAGACACTCGGCTTTGCCGGGTTCTTCGGTGTGAGCCTATCGTGGCAGGAAGATGGAAGCGACAGCGCCCGTTGTCCCGTGCTGCTGAAGCCCGGCGTTCGCGCCTGGCCAGCTGATCGCGCGTCGCCAAACGGCGGTGTCGCCCTGAAGTATGTCCAGAGCGCCCCGGCCGCTTCCTTCACCTTCGTCGAGCTGCTTGGCTTGGCTTACGGGGTGCGGCTGGCCGGCGACGCTTCTGCCTCCGCCGCCGCGAAAACCTCCTCGGAGGGTACGGCAGCTTTCCAGTTCGCGGCAGCTTCAGGCGAGGGGGACGCCGCGCTGGAAGATCATTCAAAGGCCAGGCTGGACCTCGCGGCGGGCATCCTCGGGAACCTGGGGCTGCGGTCCCGCTTCGGCCGGCTGTTCCTCCTTTGCGGCCACCAGGGCAGCAGCGCCAACAACCCCCACGCCGCCAGCCTGGACTGCGGGGCCTGCGGCGGCCACGGCGGGGCCATCAACGCACGGGTGGCCGCCGCCCTACTCAACGACCCGGCAGTGCGCTCGGGGCTGAGGGGCCGCGGCTTTGCCGTGCCGGACGACACCCACTTCCTGCCGGGGGTTCACCTGACCGCCACCGATGAGGTGACGCTGCTGGACACGGACCGTATCACCCGGACGCATCACCCCGACCTCGCCCGGCTGCGGGGATGGCTCGACGAGGCCGCCGTCCGCGCACGGGCGGAACGGGCGTCCGCCCTCGGCTTGCCTCCCGGTCTCCGCCGGAAGCCAGCCGGCTTGCTCGGCGCGCTGCGGCGACGGGGGAGCGACTGGTCGGAGGTACGACCGGAATGGGGTCTGGCCCGCAACGCGGCTTTCATCGCCGCTCGCCGGGACCGGACGCGCGGCGTGGACCTGGGGGGTCGCGCATTCCTGCACGAGTACGACTGGACGTCTGACCCGGACAATGCGGTTCTCGGCCTGATCCTGTCCGCCCCGATGGTGGTCGCGTCCTGGATCAACCTGCAATACTTTGCCTCGACCGTAGACAACCGCGTGTTTGGGTGTGGGACGAAGGCGCTGCACAACCGGGTGGAGGATTTGGGAGTGGTGCTAGGGAATGGGGGCGACCTGCGGCCGGGCCTGCCGCTCCAATCGGTCCACGCCCCCGACGGCCGCTGGTATCACGAGCCGCTGCGCTTGCAGGTGATCGTGGAGGCTCCAACGGAGCGCCTTGACGCGGCGCTGTCGGCTCACGCCGGGGTGAGCGACCTTGTGGAGAACGGCTGGGTGCGCCTCTACGCCCTCGACCCCGCCGGGCCGGCTGTCGCCCGATGGCAACCCGGCGGCTGGGTGGTATGACCGCCTTTCCGAATTGGTTTCGCTGATGTAACCGATCCCGAAAAAGTGTTCCTTTGTTAAATAGATATTCCGTGGAACAATTTTGCCCCCATAAATGTAGTGCCTCCTCGGATAGCAACAACACAACATCTTGTGGAATTTTCAGACCAAATTTTATTCTGCGGAACACCTAATTGAGATTGCACATGGCAAGTAACGGATCAACCAGGCAGTCCCCCTACAGGGGAAGCTGCATCGTCATTCCTACCAAACACGCGAAGTCGGTGGCGATTGCCACGCCTTTTCGGAAATGGCTTGAGGTGGGTGTCTTGGAATGGCTGGTTGATACGGATACACTCGGTACTTTCTCGGGGGAAATAGAGCGTGAAGGCACCGCCCTGGACTGCGCTCGGCGCAAATGTGTATGGGCTATAGAAAGTCTTGGTGTGGAATACGGCTTGGCAAGCGAGGGCAGTTTTGGGCCGCATCCGCTAACGCCGTTTCTACCATGCGATCAAGAAATCCTTTATTTCATCGATAAGAAACGTGAATTCCACCTGCACATGGTTCACATCGGTGAGAACACCAACTACATGATGCAGGCAGTGAGTTCGATGGAAGAATTGCAAATGTTTGCCGCCGCAGCCGGCTTTCCATCACACGCATTGATCCTCCGCCCAAACAATCGAGAAAATAGAGGCGTCTCGTTCAAAGGTATTTATACGCCACATGGCCTGAAAGAAGCATTTAAGCAATCTCTTCATCAATCCAGTGATGGCAAGGTGTGGGTAGAAACCGACATGCGGGCACAGATGAATCCTTCGCGCATGACGGTCATTGGCGAACTCGCGGAAAAGATGGCTGCGCGCCTGGCAACATTTTGTCCAGCCTGCAATACGCCCGGTTGGGGGTGCATAAGGGCCGAGAAGGGGCTACATTGTGAATATTGCAATCAAGAAACTGAGATGATTGCCCGTGAGATTTACGGCTGCGTTTTGTGCAATCACACCGACCAACTTCCACGATCTGATGGCCTTGAAATGGCACCACAGATGTATTGTGGCTGGTGTAACAAGGAGACCTTGCCGTTGGGCGCAGTTGCTCCATGAATGGCAGGGCTAGGGTTTTATTGGGCTAAACAGCGCGGACGCCGGAAATCCTACGCTCCGCGGGGATAAGAGGAATCTATCCGAGCGCCGCGCCTTCCAGGTCTGCCCTCCGGGTAGCCAGTGCTGACCAGTGCAGAAGTGGTACTTCGTGGCCGTAGGCCGTCTAGCCGTGCCATTCACGGAGCAGCCGCACCCGACGGCATGGTTTCCTCACGGCATGGTCTCCTGAGCAATCGCCGACACCGTCGCAAATTGCTCCTTGAGTGCCGGATACAGCGCCTGGTAAACGCCGTAATACTTCTGGTACGCCGCATGTGCCGCCGCATCCGGCTCGGTCTGCGCGACGGTCTGGATAGCAGTGCGGCAGGCCTCGGCCACCGAGGGGTACGCCCCTGTGCCGACGGCGGCGAGCAGGGCCGCCCCCAAAGCGGGGCCTTCATCCACGGACAGCGTGACATGGGGATGACCCGTCACGTCGGCGTGGATCTGACGCCATACCGGCGACTTCGCCCCGCCGCCCGATGCCCGCACCTGTGTGACGGGGACGCCGATCTCCTCGAAGATCTGGAACGTGTCGTTGAGCGCATAGGCCACGCCCTCCAAGACCGCCCGCGCGAAGTGCTGCCGCTTGTGCCGCAGGGTGATCCCGAAGAACGTCCCACGCGCGTTGGCGTCCGGATATGGCGTCCGCTCCCCCGTCAGGTAGGGCAGGAAGATCAGCCCCTCCGAACCGGCCGGGACCTGCCGCGCGCCATCGGCCATGAGGGTGTACGGGTCGTCGCCGGTCGTCCGCGCGACCACCCCCTCCGGCTGGAAGAAGGTGTCCCGCAGCCAGCGCAGGGACCCGCCCGCCGACAGGACGACGCCCATGGTGTGCCACTTGCCCGGCACGGCATGGCAGAAGGTGTGGAGACGCAGCTGAGGATCGACGATGGGCTCGTCGCTGAAGGCGAAAACCACACCGGAGGTGCC
>JANLUQ010000524.1:0-4615 GCA_031363565.1 Armatimonadota bacterium
AGGCACTCAGCGGCGCGGTTGCCACCGCCGCCCTAACCCTCGCCGCCGCAGGCGCAGGCCATACCTAGTCCGTCGCCGACAAGGACGGTGCCTATGGCAGTATCACCGACTGCGCGGGCGCTCCCTGCGGCGTCCCGCCGCCGTGCCGGAGCCGGGGTCGGTCGCCTCGATGGGCCTGGGTGGTCTGGGTGTGGTCGGGCTGCTGCTGCGCGCCCGGAAGCGGGGTTAGGTTACTGATGTGCGGGGTTAAGTCGCTGATGTTACGTGTGGGCTGTGACCGGGCCGTAAACGACCCGTCTGGGGGACGAGACGCCGACCGCTCTGCAGGCGGGACGGTGTAAGGTCAGTGAGGTCAGACCTAACCCCGGCGCAAGCGCCGACCCTTCTCTGTTAGGGAAGGGTGAGGGAGCAGACGGAGAGAAAACCCCCGCCTCTCGTCCAGAGGCGGGGGCTTTCGGCTTTAGATCCCTTCCGTTACCGACAGGTCGCCGGATACGGATTGGAGGCGGATGCTTCCGGTCCCCGCGCCCAGCTTGCCGGTCGCGTGTTTCTCGGTCAGTGTGGTCTCGGTCAGCGGCAGGCTCAGGGCCAGGCTGCCGTTGGTGGTGTTCATCTCGACCCGCGTGTCGGACCCGGCGGGCAGGATGAGCCGTAGGTCGCCGCTGACGGTCGTGCCGGCGAAGGACCCGGAGAACGGGCCGGCGGGCTGCCAGTGGGCATCGCCGCTGACCGTCAGCAGGGAAACGGCGGGGCTGTCCGCTCCGGACGCCTGGACATCGCCGCTGACCGTCTTCACCGTCAGCGCCCCGGCGACATCGCGCAGGAGGGCGTCGCCGCTGATGGTCTCGACATGCACCTCATCCGCGCGCAGGTTCGTCACCTCCGCGGAGCCGCTCTGCGTCCGCGCGAGGGCGCGGGTCCCACCCCCACCGTCGGAAACGCGCACATCGCCGCTTGCCGACTCAAAGGAGGCTGTGCCGGTGACCTGCGCCTTCTGGACGAGGACATCGCCGCTGCGGCTGGAAAGGCTGATGGTCTGGCCAGTCAGCCGCTCCGCGTGGATGTCCGCACTGGTCGTTTCCACCAGCAGGCTGCCCGAAGGCACATTCCAGCCGGCGACGCGAACCGAGCCGGAAGCGCTGACGATCTTCGTCTCGCCGCCGTCCATCGCGCAGGGTTCCGTCACAAAGACTTCGCCCGAGGTCGCTCTCACCGTCAGCGCGCTGGAAGCGCCCTGTATCGAGATGGTGCCGAAGGTCGCGGTGACTTCGAGCGCGGTCCGGCGCGGGACACGGATCTCATAATCCACGGTCAGCTTGTCGCGCGCGTCCTGCGGCGCGGCCACGCCGATCTTGCAGCGCCCGTTCTCGACCTGGTTGGTCAGGAACACCTGCTGAAGCACGACGCGGGCATCGGCCTCGGAGCCGGCCCAGGCCGTCTTGGTCACGACGGCTTCCGATGCGCCTTCGGACCCCTCGACGCCGATGACGGTGATATTCCCATACTTGTTTTCCAGGACGAGTCGATCCGCCCCCGTCCAGGTAAATGCGGCCTGGCTCGTCTCGCGGGCCTCGGGCTGGCCCGAGGTATTGGCGGGCTGCTCGCTCCGGGAGGACTCGCCGCCGAGGTCGAAGTTGAACTCGAACTTCATTGCCTTGCGGCCCTCGCGGGCGGCCTTCCTGGCCTCGTGCCCAGCCTGCCGTGCGGCGGTCTTGGCCGTGCGGAGGGCATCGTTCTTGAGAGAGTTCAGGCCGCGCATGGCCTCATCAACGGCTTTGTTGATCTTGCCCAGGTCCAGGTCGGGTTTGTACAGGTGATCTATCATCTTCCCGGCGAAGGCGGCTGCCTGGCCGGCGGCTTTCGCGGTCTGAGCGGCTCCAAGCTTGCCCTGCAAGTCGCCGAGCTTCCCTTGCAGCTCGGCCAGCTTCGCCTGCATGGAGGCCATGGCGGCGGGGTCCGGAACATGTGGGGCGGCGGGGGCCTGCGGCGGGGCGGGGGCCGCAGGTGGCGGGGGAGGGACCGGGCCGGACGCCGCGCCGGTCACGCGGACGGCGCGCAGGAGGGAGTCTGCCTGCTCGGCCGTGATCTTGCCCTCGCGCAGCATATTGAGAATGAGAATACTTTCTTCGCTCATTGGATAACCTCCAGGGTCGTTTATTCAAAAGCCGTTCGTTGAAAAGTCGTTCGTTGAAGATGTGCGAAGCCGTGGCCGCTCGCCGTCCTACAGGCGCGCGAAGCTGACCAGGGCAGCTAGGGCGGTGGCCGCCATCAGGAGCAGGATACCGCCCTCGTAAAGCCGGTCTCCGATCCGGCGCCGGGCCGGGTCCGCCGGTCTGCGGGCCGGCGCCGAGGGCGGCGCGTCTGTGGGCCATTCCACCAGGGAGAGATGCCCGCGTTCCGTCGTGCGCGGGGCTGTTTCTTGTGTGTTCTCGATGCGCTGCATGGTTGCCATATGTGTCTCCGTGTGTCTCCTCAGCTGCCTCTCTTCGCGCTCTTGCTGGTCAGCGCCGCCGTGCCCACGCGCGGGACGACGAGACGCAAAACCGCCATGACCAGCCGCCCCGGTGCAGGCCCGGCCCATCTCCCTTTCAGGTCCGCTCGCTGGATAGTTCCTGCAAGGCGGTCAGGCCTGCATCGGCGTCCAGGGTGCCGTCTTGGATAGCGGCCAGTATCTCGCGGCGGCGGGCCGCTTTCTGCTCCGCTGTCGGCGGTGCGGGCTGGTCTTCGCCGGAGAACCCCAATGCGTTCAGCAAGGCATCCAACCGCCCCCGGACGGTGGGATAGGAGATGCCCAGAGCGGTCTCCATGTCCCGGATGATGCCCCGGCAACGGAGGAAGGTTTCGAGGAACCGAAGCTGTTCCGGGTCGAGGTTGCGGTAGGGTGCAAGCTCGAAGTGTCCACGGATCTGGATGCCACAGTCGAGGCAGCTTGCTTCGGTGACTTCTAATGACCCGCTGCACAGCGGGCATTTGTTCGGCAGTGGTTGCGTCATTATTTAATTCCTGACATATTATGGGTTAAAAAATTAATAAAGTCAATGCCGATATTAATTATTTTAATCTATGGTGCGTTCGCGGCGCGGGGCGGTGTGGCTGGGCATTGACGCCGCTTGCTCTGCCCGCTATAATGAGTTATGCGCTTGACTTATCGCCTCATCCTGCTCCTCGCACTCGGCGCGCTGCCGCTGCTGTTCGTCGCTCGCGCGCCCTGGCTCCTCACTGCTGTTTTGATTTACAATGCCCTGCTCGCCGCTTGCGCCGTCGCCGACTTCCTCGCCTCGCCGCCTCCTGAACGGGCCGTCCGCCTGACTCGTGTGGTGGACGAAAAGCTTTCGCTGGGGGCGGCCAACGCTGTCACTATCGAGGTGCGGAACCAGACGAATGCGCCGCTGGCGCTGACCATCCGGGATCTGCCGCCACCGACCTTTCGCCTCGACCGCGCGGTCGAGGGGCGGATGCTGCTGCCGCCCGATCCGCGCCCGGTCCGCTTTGTCTACTATGTCACACCGCCTGCCAAGGGCGACTTCACTTTCGGCGACCTGTATTTCCAATATCCCGGACGGCTCGGCCTGATCCGCCGGCAGGCGATCGCCAATGCGCGCCGCGCGGTCAAGGTCTACCCGAACCTGGCCGAGACGGCGAAGTATGAGCTGCTGGCCCGGCGCGGTCGGCTGATGCAATTAGGGATACGCGCGGCCCGCATTCGCGGCGGCGGGTCCGAGTTCGAGAGCCTGCGCGAGTATGTGCCGGGCGATGAGTACAAAAAGATTGATTGGAGCGCGACGGCGCGGCGCGGCAAGCTGATCTCGCGTCAGTACGAGGCGGAGCGTTCGCAGAACATCATGCTGCTGCTGGACACGGGCCGGAACATGCTCCAGAGCATCCAGAAGATGGCGAAGCTGGACTATGTCGTCAACACCGCCCTGATGCTGGCCTATGTCGCCGCCGCTTCCGACGACAAAGTGGGCTTAATGGCTTTCGACGCCGATGTCCGCGCCTACCTGCCGCCCGCAAAGAGCAAGGCGCAGGTCTATGGCATCCTGGAAAGGCTTTACAACCTGGAAGCGCGCATGGTGGAAACGGACTACAAGGCCGCCTTCCAGAACTTTTCCACCCGCTGGCGTCGCCGGTCATTGGTCGTTCTATTCACCGACCTCGTTGATCCGGATTCGTCGGTGCAGATGCTGGACGCCGTACCGATGATCTCCGACCTGCACCGCGTCGTTTGTGTTACGGTGAGCGACCCGAATATCGTTGCGGCCGCGAAGAGTGTGCCGACGGACAGTGCGGGCGTCTACCGTAAGGCGGTCGCCACTCAGGTTTTACAGGAGCGCCGGGCGGCGATCTCGGTCCTTAAGCGGCGGGGGGTGTGGACAATAGACAGCCCACCAGAGGAGTTGAGTGCAGATCTGATCAACCATTATTTAGATCTGAAGGCGCGGTCGATGATTTAGGAGAGAGACGATGAAGCACGACCTGACCCCGAAGCACGACCCGACCCCGAAGCACGACCCGACCCCGAAGCACGACCTGACCCCGAAGCACGACCCGACCCCGAAGCACGACCTGACCCCGAAGCACGACCTGACCCTGAAGCACGACCTGACCCTGAAGC
>JANLUQ010000536.1:0-2119 GCA_031363565.1 Armatimonadota bacterium
CGCCGTCGGCGATCGTCTTGGCCTCCTCGTAGGAGGTGGCGGTCCCGACCCGCACCTTGCCGTGCCGGCGGTGCGCGTCCTTGACCAGGTACGCCATCGCCTGCGGCACCTTCGCGGCGTGCGCCTCGAGGACAGCCAGCACCTGCTCCGGGGTGTCGCCCTCGTCGTAGGCCGTAGCCAGCGACTGCTCGGAGATCCGCCACACGGTGGCCTGGCCGGACTGCTCCACCGTCGCGATCCGGTCGAGCGCCCGCTGCATGTCCTGCGCCGGCCGGCCGGTGCAGACCAGCGTCAGGTCGGCCTGCGCCCGAACGCCCTGGTCGGCGGGGCCGCGCGTCAGGACCGGCAGCGGGGCGCGGGCGGACCGGCGGCTTTCGAGGAGGACGACGGCCGCTTCCAGTGAGGCGGACACCCGGTATGGGGTCTGGAAGGTGGTCCAGAGTTTGGAAAAATCATCCATGGACAGCGGCTGCCAGCTCAGGCGGACACGCTCGACCTGGGCAAACAGATCATTGCCGGGCAAGGCGGACTTGATCTCCTCGGCTCCCAGCACGGCATGGTCGTGCAGGGTACGCATGGCCGCCCCCAGCAGACGGTGCGCGAACACATCGTCGTCATTGCGCCCGTACACCGTCACCAGGTAATAGAGGTTCAGCGGCAGTGGCGGGAACCCGGCCTCACCGGGCTTGACCGGCGGCATATCCTGGTTGCGCCAGGCGGCATTGAGATTGGCGTGGTACAGAAACAGGTTGACCTGGTTGGCCGTGTTCGCACCGCGCGCCTTGTCCGGCGGCTGGACCGTGACGCCGGTATCCACCAGGGCAGGGTCCGCCGTCAGGCTGATCGTCAGCAGGTTCCGCAGGGTGGCCGAGACGGCGGCAATGGCCTGATCGCTGCTCATTTCCGGCCTCCGTCGCGCAGGTACTCTTCCAAAGTCAACTTGGCTGGGGCGGGACGGGCGTTCGAGGCGCGCGGGGCGGGCGCGGCCCGGACCTCGATGCGCCCGATAGTCACCTGGATCGTGGGGACGGGCGGCGTCTCCCGCGCCGTCGGCGCGGACGGCTTGGCGCTGGAAGGCAACAGGGTGGGCAGGGCGCGGACGGCCACGGGAGTGGGCGGGCGTTCAGGTATCTCGGGCGATGCCGGGTCTCCCCCACTTTCGGCGGTGACGATCGCAGCGAAGACCACGCTGCCGGGAGATACAGCACCCTCGGCGGAGGCTGGGGCGCGCGCCAGCCTGGGAGATGCGGCCGGTGGCAGCGGCGCGTGCCCGCCCGGCGGCGCTGGAAGCATGTCCAGTGGGCCTGCCTGCGCCTGCCCTCCAGCACGTTTCACTGCCGATAAAGCGGGGGGAGGCACGAGCGCAGGCGCCACCCGCATTTCGGCGACAGAACTGTTCGTTGCAGTCAATGGTTTTCCAGGCGGCTCCATGCCCACAGACGGCTCCGCGCCCACAGTTTGCCGCGCCGGGACGATCGGGAACGCGGAGACCGCTGCCTGATGCGGCGCATTCGGCCCGGCCTCATCGCGGGTCAAGTCCTGTGGGAGAGGGGCCAGCGCCAGCCTAGACGCATCGGTCAGGATCGCTGGGCGCACGGCTTGGGCGGGAGTCGGCGGAGTGGCGGGAGTATCTTCGGAGAGCGTGGAAGGCCGGAAAGACCCGGCGGGCGCGGTCTGGGAAAGTGCCGGGCGTGGGCGGCCCTGCTCCGGCCCGACGGCTTCCTCCCAAACGGTCTCTGAGGCGGAGACGGCCCCTGGGGCAGAGGAGGAGCGCGGCGCGGCGGCAGCCTCCGGCTCGAAGCGGGACGGCGTCCGCGGCTGAATTGCTGCGGCGGGGTTGAGCAGGCGCACGGCTAGGTTTTCGAGAAAGCGGTTCACAGTTTATCGGTCCCTGAGGGTCCCCCCTCCTGCCCTATCTTTCATGCCCGGCGTCACTCGCCCACGAGATCAAGGTAGAACTGCCGCCGCCGGGGGGACAATGCCAGGATGTCCGCCTCGCGCCAGCCATAGGCAGCCGCCAGCCGGTGTACCCCATGCAAAGTCCGTGCGGCCCACGTCTCGACTTCCGCCCACAGGAACGCGCCGATATCCAGCAGCGCAGTACAGGCATGACCGCAGG
>JANLUQ010000556.1:0-1748 GCA_031363565.1 Armatimonadota bacterium
TCGGTCGGGTTCAATGTATAGGAGCTGGGCGCCTTCTGCACCGCGACCGTCCAGTCGGCGTCGCCGGCATAGTAGATGCGCACGCGATGCGCCTTGTTGAACCCATCGCCCAGGTCGGCGGGGAAGGTGAGGCGTCCCGTCGCATAGCTCACATCAATCACCTTAGCCGAATAAACAGCATTCGGAGAAGGACCGTTGAGGTCTTCATCGTTGAACTCGCCGACCGTCGGGTCAATGTTCGCCGGGGCTTTACCGACCGCCAGGCCGGTGCTCAAATCGAGAATGATCAAGCCGTGGCTGCTGTTGGGGACCAGCCCCGTGTAAATCGTGTTGTCCGGGTTGGGGTCCCCTGCCCGTTTGAGGTTCTTCAAGGTCAGGCGCTCGACCGTGCTGTTGCCATCTGGCAGGGCAGGAAGGTCACGGTCCTCGCGCAAAATCGTCCAGCTATAGGTCTGGTACGAGATCTGCGCCTTCAGCGCGGCGCTGCCCGAACCACCCGCCGCCAGCGGATTAAAGGAAATCGCGCCGACATTCGCCCCTGGATTGACGCCACCGATGTTCGAGTTCAGCAGCTTGAACTGGTAAGGATCTGCGCCGAACACATCGCCGTTGAGCATCCCCTGATAGGGCCGGTACAGCATGACAGCCTTCCAAGGGGTCGGCAGTGCGGGGGCCGCTCCAGCAGTTGGCGTCTGCGCGACCACATAATTTAGTGCCACGTCTTCCGGATCGAACCACTTGCCGTTGTAGTTCGTCGGAGTGCTGTCGCGATAATCCGTCTTGTCGAAAGTGATTGGGCCGTTGGGGCTGATGGGATCACCGGCGTTCACAGGGTAGGCCGGTGGAACCGTCAAATACAGCGTGTGGACGACTTCGTTCTTATCCTTCACAATCAGCACACAGTTCTGCGCGTAGGCCGCGTAGGGCAAACCGACCTTCCCGGCATTGTAGTCCACTGAATAGTCAGGCTGGCCCAAAGTGAGGCGCGTAAATGCGCTGACGTTCGAGTCATCGGGCTGCGCGGCCCACGGGAGGCCGTTGATCGTCAGGTTAGAATCGAACTGAGCCTTATTCAGCGCCGGATCGAGCGGCATGACGATAGGGCCATAGTTGACGACATAGACCGACTGCCGGGTGGCACCCGATGCGGCGGGAACCGTGATCGTCTCGTTCCTGATGACGCGGGCTTTGTTCAAAGTCGCCGCGTAATCCGGCTGAACAGTCGGGTTGTATTCCGGGTCGTAGCTGGAGAGCTGGCTTATCTGTGCGGGCGTCAATCCTGACCCGCTGAGGTTCAGGGGGCCAGGCAGGATAGCTTCCGGGAGGCCGGTCGTGTTCTGCGACTGGGTCTGCACGGCAGCCTGGCCTAAGCCATCGGCGAGGGCGGCATTGCCGACGCTGGTGATGGAGAAAAATCCACTGGGGTAGAGGCGCACGATGATGAGAATGCCCAGCACCAGAAGCACCAGGACGACCAGCACCTCGATCAGCGAGACGCCGCACTGCGCCCTCTTGCGTTTATTCCCCATAGCGAAGCCGCTGTCTTTCATTGACTGCACGAGCTGAAGCCCTTCCCGAGATGGCCCTACGGTTTGATCTTCCAAAAA
Source organism: Armatimonadota bacterium (assembly GCA_031363565.1). Taxonomy (GTDB): domain Bacteria; phylum Armatimonadota; class Armatimonadia; order Armatimonadales; family Capsulimonadaceae; genus JANXMY01. The sequence goes on from JANLUQ010000556.1 coordinate 1,608, forward strand.
CTATTCGCATTGTCCGGGTTCGGGTTTAGGAAATCCTCGGCCCTCACCTTCTTGACCGTGCCGCTCTCGAACAGGACCAGCACCTTGTCGGCGTTCTGGACATGGTAGGGGGTCAGAGTCACGACGGTGTCGGCGGGCGGG
>JANLUQ010000347.1:0-1672 GCA_031363565.1 Armatimonadota bacterium
GTTCTTCGTATCGAGGAACAATCCCTATTTTTCAACGTCACTTTCTGTCCCCTACTCTGACACCTAAGTCTGCCAACGCCATCATTTTAGCTTTCCGTGGCTAAGTATGTCGCAGGCCAAGTCGGATAAATGGAAATTATCGGCTCGTCTCTTTTTCGCCAACCCATTTATTTACCGACGGGCGACTGAACAACAATCCGTTCAAGCGATGTGACAGGCCGCGCAGATTTCTTGCGCGGCCTGTGCGCTTTTTGGCACCAAGCACGAACACAAGATCAGGCCACTCTTTACGGGCCTGGAACGGGGTGTTCGTGATGGATCAAAACTATGCGCTGTCGTACAGCGCGATCTCGGAGAATGAGGCAGGCGATCTGGCGCTGGGCGACGCGGTGATAGTTGCGGAGGCAACAGGCGGGAGCAGCGTGTTCCCCTCGCCCGCGAAGGCTGTCGCCGCGTGGGTGTGCGGGATGAACCACCAGAACATTGATCTGGTGGAACTTCCTCGTCGGCGCGGTTTTGGGCTGATTTACAGCGCATGTCCGCGAGACGGCAAGGAGAGCCTGCTATTCAACGTCGAGGTGCATGAGTACGGCGTCGGCTCGACCGACTAATGGCGGTACGCCCGCTCCCTTGGTTAAAAGTCGGCGAGACCATGGAGCAGGGTGCGGCCCCCGCCATGCGACTGGCGACAATGGGAGGTAATGGCTGACCTAACAGAACATACAAGCCAGCCGCTTGCACTCTGCCGACGCGCGTGCTAGAATAGGGTCATGCCCAACGTGCCGCTGGCCGAAAACCCCCTCGAAATCCTCAAAACCCGCCTAGAAGCGGGCGTCAACGCCACTCCGCTCTGCGTCGCGATCACAGGATGGATCGCCGACGTTCCCACGACTCCATCCGTGGCCGAAATCCGCCGATCCTCTGACGGCGACATCGTTCTGCGTCTGTCTGATGAGGAAACGGCAGAACCGCTATGCTCGTTTTTTGAGTTCCTGAAGGAGGTCAGGGTGATCTGCCAGTCGTTCGGCCTAAGCGAGTCGCAAACGGCCCGCGTCGCTGCCGAGGTGAGGCGACGGCTCGGGTGAGCTTGCCGAAGGAGAACTTGCATGGCTAGTCCAGTTACCCCCTGTTCCGCGACCCCATTCGTGGCGCCTTTAAGTTGCCCCTCTGCATCACGAGTCGTCGCCTGAGGCAAGCAGCGCCACCACCGCCCCGTGCCCTTTCCTTCGTGCATACTGCAGGGCGGTGACGCCTTTGGCATTCCTCACCGCCTGGTCCGCCCCCGCGTCCAGCAATGCTCGAACAGCCTCAGTGTGCCCACACGACGCCAACATCAGGGCCACGGTCCGCTACGACTCCCAACGGGTGAGCGTTCCCCAGGTGCGGTCCGTCATCAACGGGACGGGCTTCCCCGCGACCGAGTTCGCCAGCAGGTAGCCGTGGCCCATCCATCCTACGACGGAGACGTGAAGGCCCTCGGCCAAGCCGCTCATGGCCCTGGTAACGCTGCTCTCGGTCGGGTGCGGCTATTAGTGCCTGTCCCGAAGGGACGCACGGGGCGGCTGTGCGGATGACCGCTGCAAGGACGGATGTTGAGGCAAGCCTTGACAATCCTTTCCCCGTCAGTTATAATCCTTCCATCTGCATCGAAGTTTTCTCGGAATGTGAGTTT
>JANLUQ010000647.1:0-3103 GCA_031363565.1 Armatimonadota bacterium
GGGGGGTGGTCTAGTTTCCCTCAAGCCTGCCACGACCGGGGGGGCCGCCCATTAAGAGGCGTCCATTAAGAGGCGTCCATTAAGAGGCGTCCATTAAGAGGCGTCCATTAAGAGGCGTCCATTAAGAGGCGCCCTGGCCCCCACCACCCACCCTTCCCTCCGAGGGAGGGGTCGCGACTTGTCGCGGGGGTAGGATCACACCTCCCCCGAAGGCACCGCAGCATCTGTATTCAGCGCCAGGGGCCGCCCAAAGTCCGGCAGCCCGTCCGCGTCCCAGCCAAAACGCTGCGCCCGCGCGGAGCGCTCCTGATAGGTGTAGCCGCTGTCGGTCTTGGCGTGATAAACGATCCAATCTTCGGTGCCGTCGGGGGACTGGAAGAAGTTGTTGTGGCCCGGCCCGTAGACACCGCGCTCATCGCAGCGGGTGAAGACGGGGGCGGGGTGCTGCGCCCAGGCAGCGGGGTCCATCAGATCGGCATCGGCATTTGCGACCAGCAGGCCGAGCCTATAGTCGGGCTTGCCGGTGTCGCAGGCCGAATAGGTCAGGAAGACCTTGCCATTGCGTTGGAGCGTCACCGGCCCCTCGCGCACTTCCGCGCAGCCGAAGCCGTCGGCGGGTAAGTACACGCGTGGGCCGGTCAGGGTCCAGGGGTCGGTCATGCGAGAGATGTAAAGCCCCTGGCCCGCCGGGCTGGGCTTGCCGCACCAGAGGAAGTACAGCTGGCCATCGGGCAGACGCAGGACGGAGCCATCAATGGCGTAGTATTCGTCGCCGGGGTCTGTCTGGAGTTGCGCCTTGAATGTGTACGGGCCGTGCGGATCGTCTCCCGCGCTTTCGCAGACGAACATCCGGTGATGGTCGTCAGTGCCGTCCGAGGCGGTGTAGTAAAGATACCAGCGGCGGCCGCTGGGACCGTCCAGCAAATAGAACTCCTGCGCCCACATGTCCCGGAACCGGCCCGGCGCGTCGTCGCGCCAGATCACCTCGTCGGGCGCATCCTTGAGTTCGCCGATACGCCGGGCGCGGCGCAGGCTGATCTCGGTCCCCGCCGTGGTGGAGAGGTAGTACCAGCCATTGTGGTAGATTAGGAACGGGTCCGCACCGTCCAGCTTCAGCGGGTTTCGGAACGTGGGTCGAGGTGTGGTCATGGCGTGTCTCTCCTCCATGGTGCTATTGTAACACGCGGGCGCGCTGCCGTGCAACACCGAGCGGGCGGTTGAAATCGCGCCAACGAGCGCCCGAAACCTGCCTTCGCAGGTTCGGGGTCTAAGTCCGCGCAGGCGGACTCCGCGCCTTTGTTGTCGCGACTTCAGTCGCCGATCCACGAAGATTTACGAGACGTGACCTAGGTATAATAGCCGCACTACATCGTGCAGAAAGAACTCTCATGCCAACACGCCTCGACAATATCCGCCGCGCCTTCCAGTCACTTGATACCGCCCCCGATGCCCTGCTGCTGACCGACATCGGTAACCTGGGCTACGTCACCGGCTTCACCGGCTCCACGGCGCAGGCGCTGATCACGCCGGATGAGGCGCTGTTCATCACCGACTCGCGCTACACCCTGCGCGCTCTGGCCGAGTGTAAGGGCTTCCAGATCATCGAAACACCGTCTGGCAGCGGCGGGTACGGCGAGGCTTTGCAGAACGTCCTGAAGGAGCGCCCCGCCGTGCGCCGGCTCGGATTCGAGGCGGGCCACGTCACCGTTTCCCAGTGGGAGGCGTTTAGGAAGCTGACTCCCGATACCGAGTGGGTCGGTACGACGGACATCGTCGGGACTTTGCGGCTGGTCAAGGACGCGGGCGAGGTGGACACGATCCGGCGTGCGATCGCCGTCGCCGAGGCCGCCTTCGAGGCGGTCAAGCCACTGCTCCGACCCGGCACGCGCGAGCAGGACTTCGCCATCGAGCTGGAATTCGCCATGCGCCGAGGCGGGGCCGAAGGGGTCGCTTTCGACACCATCGTCGCCTCGGGCGCCCTGGGCGCGCACCCACACCACCACGCCGGGGTACGCCCACTGGCGGGCGGCGATTTTGTGACCATTGACTGGGGCGCGACTGTGGACGGCTACAACTCGGACATCACCCGGACGGTCGCCATCGGCCACGTCACGGACAAACAGCGCGCGGTCTACGCCGTCGTCCTGGAAGCACAGCGGCGGGCCATCGCTGCCATTAAACCGGGCAAGACCGGCAAGGAGATAGACGCCGTCGCCCGCGACTTCATCGCGGAGAACGGCTACGGGGACGCCTTCGGCCACGGCCTGGGCCACTCCCTGGGCCGCTCGGTCCACGACGGCCCCGGCTTCTCCGCCCGCGCCGAGTCGCTGGTCCTCGCGCCCGGCATGGTGCTGACGGTCGAACCAGGCATCTATTTAGAGAACTGGGGCGGCGTCCGCGTGGAGGAGGATATCTTAGTCACGGAAGACGGCTGCGAGATATTAACGCACCTGCCGAACGCTTTGGAAGTACTGGGATAGCCGGTCAGGCAGATGACGGAGAGGAAAACGCCGCTGGTTCTGATCGTGAATGGCTGGACTGAGGTCGTCGCCCAAGACGCCAAGGCGTATCAGGATATGCAGGAGCGTCTGGAACGCGCGGAAGCCTTACAGGGCATCCAGCGCGGGCTGGCGGAGTTGCTGCGGGCGAAACGTGGCATACCAAGTCGGGATTGGCCCGTCCGCCCTGCGGGAAGCAGAGGAAGCCGACCTCCATCTCGCACAGGACGCGCCCGAGGCCGCCATCGAATAGTTTAACGGCCTCGTTGATGCCATCTATTCACTGGAAGACTTCCCAGATCATTGACTGTCCGCGCCGGAGAGCGAAGAGGCAGGGAGACAGGTCAGACAGTCTTTTCATGGCAAACGGAGCGGCCAATACCGTATCCTCTTCGTGATTACCAGCGACGATGTCGTCCGCATCCCGCACATCCAGCACGGCGCACGGGAGAACCTGGCGGTGGAGGACATTGACTTCTAGCGTGCCGCCTGTTTGTTCAGCACGACCTCGCACGGGGCACGGTCCAGGACGGTGCGGGTAACACGCTCCATCATCGTGTCCGAGGGGTCGCCCGAGGGCAGGTAAGTAAGGACGATCAGAGAGG
>JANLUQ010000699.1:0-6954 GCA_031363565.1 Armatimonadota bacterium
TGAGACTTGTTTTATCGTAAGCCTGCCGTAACCGGAGGGCTTTCCGTTGAGAGGTGCCCTGGCCGCTTTTACCCACCCTTCCCTTCGAGGGGAGGGTCGCGACTTGTCGCAGGGAGAGGATCAGCCGAACGTCTCCGTCGGGAACGAGTGTCGGGCGAGGGCGCGCGCTTGTGCCCAGTCCGTGACCGCGCCGGAGGCGACGAGTTGGGCCAAGACGTTCCCGATGGCCGTCGCCTCGGACGGCCCGGCGATGACCGGGATGCCGCAGGCGTCCGCCGTGAGCTGGTTGAGCAGGCGATTCTGCGAGCCGCCGCCAACGATGTGCAGGGCCTCGAACTTCGCGCCGAGCAGGTACTCCAGGCCGCCCAGAGCTTCTCGGTAGGCGCGGGCGAGGCTGTCCAGGCAGCAGCGGATGAGCGCGCCGGCGCTTTGGGGCGCTGTCTGGCCCGACTCGGTGCAAGCGGCGCAGATCTCCTGCGCCATGTCGGGCGGGGCCAGGAAGCGGTGGGCGGTGGCATCTACCAGGGGGCCGCCGGGCGGCGCAGCCCCGGCAAGGATGGTCAGCTCGGCATAGGAGTAGTCGCGGCCTTCGGCGGCTTTAAGTGACCTGCGGCACTCCTGCACCAGCCACAGGCCCATGATGTTCTTCAGCAGCCGGATCGTCTCGCCGACGCCGAACTCGTTGCTGAACCCCATCTCGCGCGCCTCCGCCGTCAGGTTGGGCGTCGTAAGCTCGACGCCCAGCAGGGACCAGGTCCCAGATGAGAGGAACGCCCAGCGCGTGCTGGGCGAGGCGGGCGCAGCGGCGACGGCGGAGGCCGTGTCGTGCGAGCCGGGCGCATAGACGGGGACGCTGCCGGATGTCTCGCCGACACGCGTTCCTGCCGGAACAAGGGTGCCCAGGAAGTGCGAGGGCAGGCCCAGCCGCGTCAGCAGCGACGGCTCCCAGGCCCGTGTGGCCGGATTGAAAAGCTGCGTCGTGCTGGCCTCGGTGCGCTCGCTGGCGACGCTGCGGCCCTGGGTCAGCTGGTGGTGGAATAGGTCCGGCATCAGCAGCAAATGCGCCGCCCGGTCCAGCAGGCCAGGGCTTCTTTTTTGCAGCGCATAAAGCTGGTATAAGGTGTTAAAGGGCAGGAACTGGACGCCGGTCCTGGCCCAAATCTCCTCCGGGGGAATGAGCGCATGGACAGCGGCCATGGCGGGCGGGTGGCGCTCGTCGCGATAATGGGTCGGCGCTTCCAGCAGTTTGCCCTGCGCGTCCAGCAGCCCAAAGTCCACGCCCCAGGTATCAACGCCGACGCCGTGCAGCGTTCCCACCTGCGCCTGCGCGCGCGTCAGCAGGTCCTCAATCTCGCCGCCAATGCGCTTGATATCCCAGCGCCGGACGCCGTCCGGGCCGGTATCCTCCTGCCCACGTCCCGTCGCGAACCGCCCGACCTCTTCCAAAGTCAGGCGGTCCCCGTCGAAGGCTCCCAGGATGCCCCGCCCGCTCTCGGCCCCAAGGTCAAAAGCCAAAAAATGCTGTGCTGCCATGATGGTTCCCATCGTCTCCAAGTCTGAGGCTTATGCCAATAAGGGCGGCTAAATCGGAAATGTCCGATACCCCGCGTGGCCGGTCGCCAGGAAGTACAACGCCCACAGGCTGGAAATACCATAGTCGCCCAGTACCAGGCCGATGAAGAAGGGCAGGGCCGACCGGTACATCTTGACGCCGCCGTAGCGCAGGATCAGCGACTTGGCGAGCCACCCCAAAAGCATGGGGAACCAGATCCAGGTCATCGTATCCGTGCTGCCCACAGCATAGCCGATGGGGTGCAAAGGCCACCATGTAAACCTAGTCCGCAGGAAGCCCATGATCGTGACGATGACCAGCCCCGCCACGGCGGCGGTGATGCGGGCGGTGTCGGCGGCCTTGGGGGCATTCAGCCAGCCCTGCAATTCGTCGAACCCGTAATGTCCTTGCCCCGTCCGCCAGTCGTTGACGTGCGCGCTGGCCGCGCCGAAATGATAATAGATCCCCAGGCATGACACCCAGGCGGCGAGGCAGCCGACGAGGATGGCGACGAAGACAGCCGCCGTCAGGTGACGCGGGTTCATCGGGCGCGGGCCGGTCGAGTCCGCGATCTTCATGGCCTCGATCTCGGCGGGCTGGCCCAGGCAACGCCAGTCCGAGTCAAACCAGCGGACGAACGAGAAGGCGACCAGCTCCTGCGGCGAGAAGGCCTCTGTCCCGCCGAAGCGCACCATGTTCCCGTGCGTCAGGTTGTAGGGCGCCTGCCCCCAGGGCAGGCCCGCTTCGGCCCGGATGCGGGTAAAGGTCAGGGCGATCAGCAGCAGCAGCACCCAGAAGATCAAGGACACCCAGAGCGACAGCCCCAGGGCGACCCCAAATCCAACGAGCAGGGCGGACGAGGCAAATAGGCCGAGGTAGGCCGCCCGGTAGGACATCGGCTCTGCCGAGTCGTCCACGTCCGAAGCCCCCCGGAACGCCTTGCGCCAGGCCTCGGCGAGCTGTGGGCGAGCCAGAACCAGCGAGTATAGGGCCAGCCCGAGGAACGCGCCGAAGCCCTGCTCGGCGGTGTAGGGCATGTTTGCCAGGGTGGGACCCGCACCCGGATCGCGGAAGCCGAACGAGGTCGCGCCGACGTTCTGCATCTTGCTGAACAGATAGAAGAACCAGCAGGAGAACGACACATCGAGCGACAGTAGGTAGGTCAGGCCGATGACGAGTGGGTAGAAGGCCATTGTCGTGTACCCGATGGCGTTCCACGGAGGCGTTTTGATGCCCTGCTCCAATTGCAGGCCGCTCTCGGGCTTGATGGGGATATAGGGGAAAGTCGGGATCAAAGTGAAGTGGATCGCCGCTAGGCTCTCCAGCACGACCGGGATGCCGACGCCCAGCCAGAGCAGGCGGTTGGTCCACAAGGGAGTGCTGCCGCCGTCGCGCGTGATCTCCAGGGGGATCTGTACGATGGGGAAGATCAGCCGCTCCCGGTCCACCCATTGCCGCCGCAGCAGGGTGGCGATGCAGTAGAAGCAGAACAGCAGGGTAAAGATAAAACCCGTCCAAACGAGGATCGGCCCCGCCCATCCCGCCAGGTGCTCCGGCGTGAACAGCGTCGTCTGGCCCTTGTAGTAGTCCCTAGCGACACTCGCGTCGGGGACGGCCCAGGGCCGGATGAGGTGATGCCAGTTCTCCCACTTGTTTTCTTTGGTGGCGTAATACTTCCAGCCGACCAGGGCAGGCGTCAGGAACTGCATCATGCCGATGCCGCCGATGTAGATGGCGACCGTGTTCATGGTGTAGATGAACATCAGCTCGGCCTGCGTCAGCGCCATCCGGGGCCGGAACTTCTTGATGCCCAGGTTGATCCCGATCAGGACGAGCAGTGCGAATAGGACGGCCATCGGCAGCGACATCGCCGCCAGGTCCGGGCCGGCCGCGACGATCTCGGTGTATTGCAGCCAGAAGTCGAGGATGGGGATCAGCAGCAGGCCGATGATCCAGGCGCGCAGCGTGATGCCGCTCCAGCGGGCCGCGCGCGGCGGCTCGGGCGCGGTGGTTTCGGGTCGTTTCTGTGTCAGGGACATAAGGCTTCGGTGTCTCAGTGTGTAGCGCTGTCAGTGTTGCTATAGTAACATACGGGGCGCGGGTTGTCAACCGTCACACTCCTCTTGACAGCACCGCCATTTTTTCCTACAATGGAGACGGCAGCATCGCCGATAGGGGTACTCATGCGTCCAATTATTCTGTGCTCATTCCTTCTCGCCGCGCTCGTCTTAGGGCAGGCCCTGGTTTCTGTCCCGGCCCACGCGCAAGGGCAGGGGCAGTGGGACGGTAAAACCGAAAGTGCCCGGCTGGAGGGGCCGTATGAGGACCCGGCCCAGACGCCGCCACCGTTTGGAGTCATGTCCTACTACAGCCAGCCCTGGCGCGGCTACATGGACACCTGGCCTGCCTCCAAGTGGCTCGGCCTTCCGGGGGCGGGGTGGGGGGGCGATGCCAAGTACGCCGACGCGATGGCGCAGCTCATGGGCGAATGCGGCATCCGCTACGCCCGCGTCGAGATCGGCTGGGGCAGCCTCGGCATGGACGACTCCCTGCCGCCGGACACGAAGGCGCGGTACATGCGCCTGCTGCACATCTTCCAGAAGAACGGCATCCGGCCTCTGTTCCTGCTGAACGCCCACCACGGCGCTCCGTGCCCGATGCGGTCCTTCGACGCCAGTCTGGCCTTGCCGGCGAAGAAGGGCGACCGGACGGTCCACTTCGCGCCGGGGACGATGCTGCGGGCGGGCTACACGGGCTTCGTCAACCTGACGGACTATGTTGCAGCGTTTCCCCTCATTACGCAGATCGCGGGTGACGGGGCGGCGCAGTTGTCGGCCCCGCTGCCTCAAGACCTGCCGGCGGGCCGGGTCGGGCTGGAGGAGCTGAAGTACCAGCCGCTCCAGGGGACGAGGCTGAAGGACGGGACGCCCGTTCCCGAGGCGCAGGAGACGGCGTCGGGCTGGCTGCGCTACGCCGCCGCCATTGGGAACCTGGCCCGCACGGCACTGGGGACGGCGGACAAGGACGATTCGGGCTTTGACATCGAGGTCTGGAACGAGCTGACCTTCGGCTCGAACTTCCTGGACATCAACCGCTACTACGACCCAAAGCGCGAGTACGCCGAACCGTTGACCTATCGAAAGACGCGGATTTGGACAACGGCTCTGCGGCCTGACGCGCGGCTGAACTTCGAGCAGAAAGGCTACGAGGCCCTGCTGCCGATGACGGTGGATTACTTCAGTGACCCTAAGAATGGGTTCCATAAAGTCGCCGTCATCAGTGGGTTCAGCAACCAGTGGCCCTGGAACTCGGGATCTAGTTTATGGGAGGGTCAGGCGGGCCTGAGCAAGCACTACTACACCGGGTCCAGCCTGCGCGTTTCTGACCCCGAGCACCCATTTGCGGGCAGGGACCACGCCACGGTAGACGCCCTGGGCCACCTGGACGGCAAACACGCCGGGAACGACTGGAACCAGATCGTGCCGGGGACCAATTTCGTGCCGACGTTCACGGCGGCCTTCCCCGAATGGAGCCATTCGGCGTTTCAGACCGAGACCATTCAGCGTGACCTGTTCCCGGACTCGCGCCGGACGAACACGCCGGACTGGATGGGTCGGTACGGGCGCTACACGCACAACGGCGATTTTCAAACCCCGCGCTACTGGCAGACCGAGACCAATTGGGACCGCAGCGATTTTATCAACCGCGTCAAGAAACAAGCGGGCGTGAAAGACGACGACCTACGCCTGCTGGCGCTGAACGACGCCACGAACAGCAAGATGATGTGGCGGCAGTACGTCTTCCACTGCCACAAGGGATTTGACCGGATCTTCCTGTTCTCCCTGAGTTTCGACCCGTTCTCGCTGGGTTTGCTGCCCACTTCGTTCTTTAAGGCGCTGGATGCAAGCGGCGGACAGCTCACGCCCGCCGTCCGCAAGACCGTCCCGGCGGGCTGGGACGCCGTCCGGTGGATGACGCGGCTGATGCTTACCGGCAAGCCCCTGGCCGCGACGCGGGCACTGCGCGTGGACGCTTTGGTGGAGCACAAACCGCGCCTGGTCTTCCGGGGAGATGGCACGGCCGCCCACCCGAGCCGCTGGGACCGGGACTTTTTCGCCTTCCTGCCGTTTCAGCTTTCCGCTCGGCGCTTCGCCGTGCCCTACTCCGTGGTCACTTTGAACGCGGCCCAGGCATGGCGCACCGAACTTGGCCCGCTCGACCCGGTCCGCTACGACCTGCCTGCGCAGGAGTACGATGTCACCGTGGGTAACTGCGCTGGGAAGGGGGCGAAAGTGACCGCCTATGACCCCCTCCACGGCCAGACGGTGCCGGTCAAGGTCCTGGCATCCACGGCAAGCACTCTGACCGTCCGACTCCGAGCGACGGACTACCCGCGCGTGCTGCTGATAGACGAAGCTAGGCCCGGCCCGCTGATCGAGTCGCCGCGCGTCGCGCCAAGCGGGAAAGACGGCGCTCTTGTGACATGGACGACGAACGTCCCCGCCGCTCAGGTGCGCGTCACCTATGGTCGAGATTGGCCTCTGCGCGGCGCGCACGAAGTCGTTGTGCCGGGCGGCGGGACGCGCTACGCCGTCCGGCTGCCCATCGGCAAGGCGGACATGGTGGCCTGCCGCGTCCGCGTCTATGCAAATGGCCTGACGACGGAGTGGCCGCGCTGGGACGAGGACCCGGCTGGCCAGCTCGTCCTGCCCTGGGCCATGCCGCATACCGCTGCTGTGCCCGCGCGTCCGCCCGCACCTCCCGCCGGTCCCCCGACGCTGCTGGCCGCCCCCGCTGGAATAACTCTCCCGAAAACGGCGCAGAGTGGCGACTTCACGCTGCGCCTGCCGGCAGGCGCAGCACTTGCAGGACCGTTCGATGACCAATCGGTCATACTCGGGACGACAGGAAACATAGGAATGGCAGGAGACGTGACGCTGCGCGTCCGCGTCCTGCCCGGTGGGGCGGGTAATAGTGAGGATTACCTGCCTGTCACGAGCGCCGTTGATGATGTGCGCCGCCGCGCTGTCGTCCTGCCGTCGGGCCTCTCCGGGACATTGGCCGAGTACACGCTGACGCCCGCCGCTCATCCCGGCATGACGAACCTACGCCAACGGTTCCTGCTGATTTCATCGGGAACGGGAGGCGCGGACTTGCTGATTGTGTCGGCGTCAGGGGCGGAAGGAGTGATGGAGAAGTGGGGGAGGGTGATGGACGGAGTGTTTGCGAGCGTGACCCTCTCCCCGGCGCAAGCGCGGAGCAACTGCACCCGACCGACCCTCCCCTCAAAGCGAAGGGTCTGTGGTAGAGGGCAGGACGGTCTTCTCGAGCGGCCTTCCGAGCTTGGCATGGCTCACGACTACAGACGCTAACCTTTATCCGCCGACCCTTCCCTCCGAGGG
>JANLUQ010000737.1:0-3726 GCA_031363565.1 Armatimonadota bacterium
GAACTGCTCCTGACCGAACTGCTCCTGACCGGTGCCCAGGTTGAGACCCTGCGCGCCGCCGTGGACCGCATCCTTCCCGCCGACGATGCGCCGGGCGGCTGGGAGGTCGGCGTCGGCGATTATTTCGCCTCGCTTCTGACGCGCGAACCCCAATTCCTGGTCCCCACCCGCACGGGCCTGGACGCGCTGGACGCTGAGGCGCAGGCAACGGAGGGGCGATCGTTCGCTGCACTGATGCCGGATGTCCAGGACCGCCTCCTGACACGCATCGAGGCCGGGGACGTGCGGGCGGACTGGCCTATCCCCGCCGCCGATTTCTTCCGCTGCCTCGTCAGCCAGGCGATGGAAGGCTACTATGCCGACCCCGGCAATGGCGGCAACAAAGGGGAAGCGGCGTGGAAGATGATCGGGTTCCGGGTAACGGCGTAAGTTTCCGGGTAACGGCGTAAGTAAGCCACGGGTTGAAACCCGAGGCTCCAAAAATCTCACTGTCCAAGGGACAGTCCAAAGATCGCATCCTAATCTTTAATCTTGCGTCCCTTGGACGCTGGGCTTTTTGGAGCCTCGGGTTTCAACCCATGGCTTATTCTCTGATAGCACCAACACTATGACAACACCATGACAACACCAAACTACGACGCAATCATCATCGGTGCGGGCGCGGGCGGCGGCGTGGCTGCCGGGCTGCTGGCTGAGGCCGGCAAGCGCGTTCTGCTCCTGGAGCGGGGCCGGTCGCTCTCGTTCGCCGATGTGGGGCGCGACCACCTGCGAAACCAAAGGCTGTCGCAGTACGGGCTCAATGCCGGACCCGACCCCGAGGGCAACCCGCGCGTCGCCGTCTCTCCCGAAGGCCGGGCGGTGATCGTCGCCCCCATCGAAGGCGGCTACCAGGCGAATGCCGCCTGCGTCGGCAGTGGGACGCGGGTCTACGGCGCGCAGGCCTGGCGCTTCCTGCCGGACGACTTCCGCATAGCCTCTAAATACGGTGTTCCGCACGGCAGCAGCCTGGCCGACTGGCCGATTTCCTATGAAGACCTCGCGCCGGACTATGAGCGGGCCGAGTGGGAGCTAGGTGTTTCAGGTGATGAGGCGACGGCGGGGAAGAACCGCCCACGCCACCGGCCCTACCCCATGCCGCCACTCCCCCTGAATATGCAGGGGCGGGCCTTGTTGGCGGGCGCGGAGGCGCTGGGGTGGGGCACCGAGCGTGTGCCGCTGCTGATCAACAGCGTCCCTAATCTGGGCCGCGACGCCTGCGTTCACTGCCAGCACTGCGTCGGCTTCGCCTGCCCGACCGATGCTAAGAACGGCACGCAGAACACGCTCATCCCACGCGCCCTCGCTTCGGGCAACTGCACCCTCGAGACCGGGGCGATGGCCGAGCGCATTGATACCGACGCATCGGGCCGCGTCGTCGGCGTCACCTACTGGACCAAAGAGGGCGCGCATGTCACAGCGATAAGTGCGGTCGTCGTCGTCTCGGGCGGCGCGGTCGAGACGGCCCGGCTGCTGCTCAACTCTCGGTCGTCGGCTCACCCGGATGGCCTGGGCAATGTGCATGACCAGGTGGGGCGCGGCTTGCAGGGCCACTACTACGCCGGGGCGGTCGGCTGGATGCCGGACCCGATCTGGGACGGCATCGGGCCGGGCGCGACCACGGCCACCATCGAGTGGAGCCACGACAACGTGGATGAGAAGGGCGAGCGGATCGTCGGCGGCGGGATGCTGGCCGATGACTTCATCAGCCTGCCCCTCAGCGTCCTGAAGGGCCGTGTCCCCGCCGGTGTCCCGCGCTGGGGCCAAGCGCATAAGGAGTGGATGCGGCATCATTACACGCGGATGCTTCTCATCATGGGGCCGGTGCAGGAGATCCCCAGCCCCGATGCCCGCGTGTCCGTTGACCCGGACGTCACGGACCGCTGGGGCCTGCCGGTCGCCCGGCTGTCCGGCACGACCCACCCGGAAACCCTTCGTACTTACGATTTCATGCGCGCGCGCGGCGAGGAGTGGGCGCGTGCCTGCGGCGCGCAGGGCGTCCAAAGCCACCCCAACGGCCTGAGCCTGAGTGGGGGCCAGCATCAGGCGGGGACCTGCCGCATGGGCGACGACCCGCGCACTTCCGTCACCGACAAGTGGGGCCGCGTCCATGGCCACGACAACCTCTACATCGCCGACGGCTCCCTGCACGTCACCAACGGCGGCTTCAACCCCGTCCTGACCATCCTCGCCCTCTCCTTCCGCGTCGCCGGGCATCTGGTCCGGTCATGGTAACGCGCCGCTCCCAGGCCCGCCCGCCGCAGTTCACCCTGATTACGTCGCGCCGCCGACTCACAGGATAAATGAAAGAGGGCGCGCCCTCGTGTCCTGCCGCGCCCTCTGTCTTCTCTCCTCATCGCGAATGTGGCAAGAGAAGAGGGCGCGGCAAGCGGCGCCCCTACATCATACGAACGCGACCATGACCTCGCTCCCCAGGAAGATGCCTTGCGGCGTCAGGCGCAGAGCATCCCCGGCGACTTCGAGCAGGCCGCGCTTGGTGAACATCTCGACCTCGGCGGCGAATTTGATGCGCGGGTCCACGCCGAAGCGCTCCTGGAAGCGGCGGCAGTCCACGCCCTCTTGGGTCAGGCGCAGGCCGAGCATCATGGTCTCGGCCATCGTTTCCTCCGTCGTCAATGTCTCGGTGGACAGCGTCAGGTCCTCCCCGCTCTCGATAGCCTCGGCGTATTTCGTGGGTGACTTAATATTCATCCGGCGCGCGCCATCTAAGTAGGCGACGGCCCCGCAGCCGAATCCGTAGTAAGGTTCGTTGCGCCAGTAGTGCAGGTTCTGACGGCTCTCGCGGCCCGGACGAGCGAAGTTCGCGATCTCGTACTGAGCGTAGCCGGCTCCCTGGGCGGTCTCGCGGGCCAGGCCGAACATGTCGGCGGCAAGGTCATCGCTCGGCAGGGGCAGGCGGCCCTTCTGCTGCAAGGTATAGAAGCCGGTGCCCTCCTCGACGATAAGCGAGTAGAGCGAGAGATGGTCTGTCTCCAGGGCCAATGCCTGGTCCAAAGTGTCCTGCCACTGCTTCAAGGTTTGACGCGGGAGGGCGAACATCAGGTCCAGGGAGATATTCTCGAAGCCCGCCGCGCGGGCGGCCTTGACGGCGTTTTTGGCCTCCTCGGCGGAATGGATGCGGTCCAGAGTCTTGAGCAGGTCGCCATCAAAAGACTGGACGCCGAAGGAGATGCGGTTGAAGCCCGCTGCCCGCAGCACTGCGAGGTGCCGCACATCCATCGCGCCGGGGTTCGCCTCGGTCGTGATCTCGGCACTGGGCGTGACGGGCAGCGTCTCCAGCACAGTGCGCAGGAGGGCGGCTTCATCGGTCGCGGGAATGGCAGTCGGTGTGCCACCGCCGAAGAAGACGGTGTCCACGGGGGCGGCCTGCGCGGCGGAGCGGCGTATCTCCTGCGTCAAGGCGTGGACATAGCGGGCGACCGAGTTGTCGGTGTAGCCCGAGTACGAGTTGAAGTCGCAGTAGGCGCACTTGCGGACGCAGAAGGGAATGTGGACATAGCAGCCGGTGGCGTTCATAAAGGATATTGTACCTGATCCTCTCCCCGCGACAAGTCGCGACCCTCCCCTCGAAGGGAAGGGTGTGTCACGGGGGGAATGACCTTCTTGTCCAAAGGCTCTCCAGTCACGGCAGGCTTACGATAAGCAAGTCGCACCCCCTTTCACCCCCCC
>JANLUQ010000002.1:0-11243 GCA_031363565.1 Armatimonadota bacterium
TCTATCTTCGCCGCGTCCTCGAGTTCCTGCGGGATACCTATGAAGAACTGACGCAGCAGGAACACGCTGAAGGCGGAAGCGAAGAACGACGGCACCCACAGCGGCAGCAAGGTGTCTATCCAGTGCAGCTCGCGGAAGATCAGGAAGCGCGGCATCATCGTCACCGCATCCGGCAGCATCATGGTCGCCAAAAGGACCCCGAACAGCCAGTCCTTCCCCGGCCAGCGCATCCGCGCGAACCCGTAGGCGACGAAGGACGATGACAGCACCGTCCCGATCACGGACATGGTCGCGATGATCAGCGTGTTCCCCAAATTCAGCAGTCCGTAGCCGCTGCCCGGCGGCAGGAACTGGAGGGCATCCGGGTAGTTCTTCCAGAGCACGGGATGCGGGATCCAGACCGGCGGGTACACCGCGATCTGGGCATCGGTCTTGAGCGAGGTGACGATCAGCCAGACGAATGGCACCAGGAACAGGGCCGACCCGGAAAGCAAGGCCAGATGCAGCAATGTCAGCTTCGCCTCCCGCTCCGGCACCAGCGCCTCGCGCGGTGCGAGGGCGCGCGTCAGGCCGAATGTCCCCACAAGGAGGAGGCCGGCGGCCAGCAGGAGCCGCAGGCCGGGCGCGGCGAAGACGGCGGCCAGGGCGGCGGCCAGCGGCAGCGCGAGCAGGCCAAGGGCGAGCGGCCTGGCGCGCCGCCGCAGCGCCCGCAGGGCGTGGGCCGCCCAGAAGGTCAGGGAAGCATAGCCGATCAGGACGGAGACGAGCCAGAAAAGTGGAGTGTTCGGCATCCTATTTGCCCCCCGTCTCATAATGCACCCAGCGCGGGGCCATCTTGAGCTGGCCCAGGGTCAGGCCCAGAATCAGGATGAACAGCAGCCACGCCAGGGAGCTGGCATAGCCCATCTTGAAGTATTGGAAAGCATTGTTGAAGAGGTAGACGACCGGCACCAGCAGGCTGTCGTCCGGCCCCGTGCTGCTGCCCCCGCTCGTGCCGCCCAGGATGTAGGCCGTCTCGAAGGTCTGCAGCGCGCCGATCGTCCCCATGATCAGGTTGAAAAAGATATAGGGCGAGAGCATCGGCAATGTGACGTGACGGAACTGCGACCACCAGCCCGCGCCGTCCAGAGAGGCCGCCTCGTAGAGCGTCGGCGAGATGGACTGGAGGCCGGCCAGCCACAAGATCATGCCGCCGCCTGCCCCCCAGAGACCCATGAAGATCAGGCCCGGCTTGGCCCAGGACGGCACCGAAAGCCACCCCGGCGGCGGCAGGCCCAGCCAGTGCGAGAGTGTCGCCTGCCAAACGGCGTTCACCAGGCCGCGGTTCGCATCGGAGTTCAGGATGAACTCCCACAGCACCGAGGTCGCCACGACCGGTACGATGCTTGGCATGTAGAAAAAGGTCCGATACCACTGCTGGCCGCGCAGCTTGGTGTTGAGCAGCAAGGCCATCGTCAGGCTGGTCACCATGCCGAGCGGGATGCCGACGGCCGCCAGATACAGCGCGTTCCCCAGGCTCTTCAGGACAAGCGGGCGGTCCTGAGTCACCAAAGTCTGGTAGTTGGAGATGCCTGCCCAGCGCGGCGGGTGCAGGACATCATAGTCGCAGAAGGACAGCACGAGCGAGGCCAGGATCGGACCCAGGGTGAAGACGACAAAACCGAAGACCCAGGGCAGGATGAAGACGAAGCCCGCCCGCGCCTCCGCTCGACTCGATGCCTGCTGCCGGCTCATCCACCGTACCGTACCCAGCCCCAGCGCGGCGAAGCCCGCCAGCACCAGAAGCGAGATCGCGATGGCGACCGGGCGCGAGGCCAGCAGCGGATGCGACTCGCGGCCATACACGCCGTCCAGTTCCACCTGCACCGCGCTCTGGCCTGCCGCCAAGGCCTGCTCCGGCGTCTGCGCGTGCCGCAAGGCGCGGTCCACCGCCCGCACCTGCTCGTCCCAGAGCTTCTGGCCGACGAAGGTGACTGGGCGGAACCTGGTCTGCGGCAGCAGGTTCGTGCTGATCAGCTTCGCCTGCAGGTACTTGGGCGGCAGAGTGCCCTTGTAGGCGTCGAAGACGAGCTGGTTCGCCGGGATCTCGGCGAACAGCGGTGGGACATACAGGCGGCCCTTGCTCCGCGCATAGGCGGCCTGCGCCCGCGCACCGATCAGCGATGCCTCAGGCGAGTTGAACCACTGCATGAACTCCCAGGCTTCCCGGACATGCTTCGCCCCGCGCGGGATGGCGAGCGAGAAGCCGCCCGACCAGGTCACCCAGGGGGAGTCATGGGCGAACCGCCCCGCACGCCGCAGCCGTTCTTCAGGCACCGGGACAGGGACGACGGCGAAGTCCAGGTCCGGCTTGAACCGGGCGATGGAGTTCATGAACCCATCACCCTCTACCCGCATCGCCAGCTTGCCGGTGATGAAGGGGTCCTGTGCATCCGTGCCGAAGCCGCCAGCGAAGGCATTAACCGCGTCCACCCCGCCCAGGGCATCGTACCACGAGACCAGGGCCGAAAGCGCCTCGACCGTCCGGGGGTTGCCCAGGGTGCAGCGGCGGCCGTCCGCCGACATCACCTCGCCGTCCTCCTGCCAGGACCAGAGGTAGAGCCAGCCCTGCCCGAAGATCGGCACCAGGCCCATCCGGTCATAGCCGCCGTTCGAGGCGCGCTTGGTCAGGCGTTTCGCGTCCGCGATCATCTCCTCCCAGGTCTGAGGTGGCTTGTCCGGGTCCAGTCCCGCCTGCTTGAACAGCGTCCGATTGTAGAAGAGCACGCGGTCGTCAGTGCTGTTTGGGATCGCATAAGTGCGGCCCTGATAGATGGTCTCGGCCCAGGTTGCCGGGACATAGTCCTTTCGGCGGATGGCGAGCGGGCTGCCCGAAGCATCATCGGCCCGGAGCAGGTCGTCAAGCGGTCGGAAAGCGTCCCGGCTAGCCCAGTCGCCGATGGTGAAGCGGTCCTGCTGGACCAGGTCCGGCGGGACGCCCCCGACGATGGCGGTCATCAGCTTCTGCGGGTTCATCGCGCCAGCCCCCATGGACAGCGCGGCGATCTTGATATCGGGGTGACGCTGCTCGAACACATGGATCTTGGCATCCATGTCCTTGGACTCCGCACTGGTCTGCATCCCCCAGACCACCAGGCGCACTGGAGCCGCGGCACATAAGCCAGGCGTGAAGGCCAGCAGCAGCAGCAGAAGAAGGAGAACACGAAGAAAGCGGGAGGGAAGCATCTTAGACTCCTTTGGAGGCGCGAAGATAAAGGCGTGATGACAAGGGCGTGAAGAAATGGGTCACCCTGCTTGGGATAGGTTCTCCCTCAGCCCGCCGATTTCCTGCCCGGACGCGGAACGCAGGGGATTATTAGTTGGCCTCAGTTGTATGAAGACTATTGAAGACTATTGAAGACCAATAAAGACCAACGAAGGCATCAAACGGAGGGAAGGCCGGCATGGCACACACCGACAACATGGAACCAAATGCGCTTGGGACATCGAACGCCCCGCCCCTCGTTTGCCCGGTCTGCGGCGGCGCGAATGCGTCCGATGCCGTCTTCTGCGCGAACCCGGCCTGCCACAAGGCATTAGGAGGATTTGCCTATGTGCGGGAAGAGCTGAAGAAGGAAGCCCGCTGGCATGAGGCGCTGGCGGATAAAGTCGTCGCCGGGATCGGCAAGCCGCAGTTCTTGGGCGTCCACCTGCTCTGGTTTTTAACCTGGACGGCGGTCAACACGGGCCTCCTCGTCATGGCCCCGCGCTTTGATGCCCCGCCCTTCGCCCTACTTGGCATCATCCTGACGATGGAGACGATCTTCATCACCGGGTTCGTGCTCATCAGCCAGAACCAGCAGTCCAAGTACGATGCTAAACGGGCGGAACTGGATTACGAGGTGAACGTGCAGACCTTCCGCAAGATCGAGGAACTGGAAATCACCCTGCATCTCATCCTGGCCCGAATGGATGTGCGGGACGCAGAACGAGGTGCGGGATGACGCAGGCATTGGCCCTTTTCTACCGCCAACTTGCGATCCCGCTTGGGGCAGGGGGGGCGATTATCGAGGCGGTCAGCGCCTTGGCTCTGCGGGGAGATACGCTCAACCGCTCATCCTGGCCGCTCAACCTTGCCCGCTTCCGGGGCAGCCCACTTACTCTGGGAAGACAGCCCTCGGCATCGCCGCGACACTGAGCCTCGGCCTATGCGTCGCCACCATCTTGACCGGGTTATGCACACTCTGAGCCATCAAGACAGGGCCGACGTATCCGTGTCCGGTTCACGGTCGGCTTCCAGCCACGCTGCCTCGACGGCGGCCCAGCGCGCGGGTGTCAGCGGCAGGGTGGGGGCGGGGGCAAAGTGCAGGCGCGCTTTCAATGCCTGGAAATAGGCCAGTCCCCCTTTGCACTGGGGGCACCCGGCGATATGCTGGACGGTGTACCAGCGCGCCAGGCCCGACAGCGCGCCGTCCGCCAATGCGGAAACCAGGGACCGCATGTGCCAGCAGGGCCTGTCGCCGTTCGTATCATGTCGGAACATCAATTTTCTCCTAATCATTTATCTCTAATCATTTATTGAATGAGGCGCCGGCGGCGCGCATAGTCGCGGAGCAGGTCTTGAAGCTGGAGCCGAGCGCGGGACAGGCGGGAACGGACAGTGCCGATCGGGATGCTCAAAGCCTTCGCCGCCTCGGCGTAGTCCATTCCTTCCATGTCCACCAGGACGACGCACACCCGCATCCCTTCCGGCAAGCTCTGGAGCGCCTGCTCCAGCTCCTCGTCCAGCGTCTCCGCCAGCAGGGCGACGCCAGGGATGTCACAAGCGGGCGCATGGGTCTCCACCGGACCGCTCTCCCCCGAGGCGGTGAGCGTGTCCAGGTCCACGACGGCCTCCCATTTGCGCCGCCGGTTGTAGTCATTGATGAAAAGGTTGGTCAGGATGCGGAGCAGCCAGGGCCAGGGCGATGCACTCACGAGATAGCCGCCCGTGCTGTAGGCTTTGTAGGCCCGGACAAGCGTATCCTGGGTCAGATCCTGTGCCCGGTCATCGTCCCCCCGGCATAACCGGCGGGCGGCCCGCAGCAGGTTCCCCTCCTGCTCTCGTGCCAGCAAGCTGAACTCTCGGCGCCGTGTGGCGGCCTCAGTTTCTTCCCTCGGGATGTTCCTCATAGCCGGTTCAACCAGCGGGCCAGGGGCGAAAGTTCCAATGCTCCCACGGAACTCTTCAATCGAACTTTCGTACGGAGCTTCCGCCCATCTCCGCTTGTGGTGTCTGGATGAGACGAACTTGACAAAATGACCGGGAGAAACCAACGAAGATCTTTGAACAGACCTTTGCCGTCGCGCTGATCGCCGCCGCCGCCCTCGCGCCATTGATCGCCCAGAAGGGCAAGGTCATCGTGCTGCTGTTCTGGACTCGGGACCGCATCAACTGCAAACACAACCTGGGATACTGGAATGACTGGGCAAAGAGGTACAGCGGCACCGATGTCGCCGTGCTGTCGGTGCATACGCCCGAGACGCGCTTTGAGCGCGCCCCCGCCGCCACGGCCCACTTCGCCCGCTCGCATGGCCTGCGCTTCCCGATCCTCGTGGACAACGACGCCCACGTCTGGAACGCCTATGGTGTCCAGTCCTGGCCGACCGAGGTCCTGATTGACAAGCAGGGGCGTATTCGCGCGGAGTTCGCCGGCGAGCTGAATTGGGAAGGTCGTTGGGAATACAAGACGGTCGGGAAGCGGATCGAAGCCCTGCGCGCCGAAGGGTGGGTCTTTTGGCGCGAGAAAGGTAATGTGGGGCGTGGGAGCGGCAATGGAAGCGGCAGAGGAGAAGGCTTACGGCAGGCGGGGCTTGTTCGCTTCGACGTCCCGCCAGGCGCTGTAAACAGAAAAGGCGACGACGACGACGCCCAGGCAGACCCAGGTGGCCGTATGCGGTATTCGACCGATCACGCGATAGGAGAGGACCAGGAGCAGGCCGATTCCCAAAGCCCGCCCCACAGCCTTCTTGATTATCTTCTTCATGGCCGTCTTGGGGGGCATCGCGTGTCTCAACCTGCCGGTTTCAGCCTACCGAGACTTCTTCTCGGACTTCCTCCATGACCTCTTCCGGGTCGGTGGAATCTGTCTCTGTCTCTGTGAGCGGCTTGCCATGGCCCGCCGTGACGGCATGCTCCACGCACTCCTGCTGCGCCTGCTGCGCGTCGTCCGCCATCCCCAGCCGCAGGCTGTGTTCCAGCCGGCCCGATGCGTCGGGGGCCTCGGTGAGCACGTCTTGCAGAAGGTCCAGGCGGCCCTTTGTGTAATCCTGCTCGCCGCTCAAAACGTGGACCAGCCAGCGGTCGCCACGCACGCCGGCCGGGCGCGGCGGCGGGGTGTGTTCAGGTTTGCGGAGGGGGGACTCGATAATCGTCTCTGGGAAGACCACATAGCGGCTGCAAAAGCGACGCTCCGCGCCGAAGCGGCCCGAGAGGATGTAAAGCCGCTGCCGTCCCAATGCGCCGATGGTCCAGCGGGCGGCCAGCGCAGGCAGCAATGGCTCCAGGCTGACGAGGCCCGGCTCCTGCGCGGCGCGCGCCTTGTGTGGGGAGTTATTATTCATAAAGTGTTCCAAACGCACGGCCCTGCCCGGCAGCAGGCGGCGGCGATTAGCAATAGTATACCCGGCGAGGGCCTTATTCCGGTCTGCGCGTCAGGAAACAGGCCGCGCGGACGTGCCGCACGGAGGAATTCGGGCCGTGCGCGGCGAATAGGTGAATGGATGACAGAGCGAGACTACTCCCGCGCCGTATGTCTCCGACCGCCCCAAAGAAGGGAGCCCGATGAAAACTCTGTTGCCTAACCTCCGCTGCCGGTTCTTCTGCCTATTCCTCTGCCGCCTTTTCTTGTTTTCCGTTCTTCCTCTTGGTGCGCGGGTACAAGCCGCGCCGCCCGCCCTCCACGTCGCCGGCACCCGGCTGGAAGACGATAGGGGCCGGGCCGTGCGCCTGCAAGGCGTTAATCTTCCCAGCCTGGAATGGACCGATGGCGGCGACAACCTGCTGAAATCGGTCCGCGTCGCCGCCGACACCTGGCACGCCTCCCTGATCCGCCTGCCGCTCAGCCAGGACCGCTGGTTCGGCAGGGCAGGAGGTCAGAGGGATGGCGGCGCGCAGTACCGCGCCCTCGTGGACTCGGTCGTCCAGTCGCTTTCGGGCCGGAACAAGTACGTCCTGCTGGACCTGCACTGGTCGGACGGCGGGATATGGGGGCAGCACATCGCCCAGCACAGCCTTCCAGACGATAACAGCGTCCTATTCTGGAAAGACGCCGCAGCCCGCTATGCCGATAATCCCGCCGTGCTGTTCGACCTGTATAACGAGCCGCGTGATGTGACCTGGGACGTGTGGCAGCACGGCGGGACAGTCGCCGAACACAACCAGGACGCCCGGCGCGGCGCGTTCCTCTCCTACCACTCTCCGGGGATGCAGGGCGTTCTGGACGCCGTCCGCGCGACAGGCGCGAAGAACGTCGTCGTGGTGGGCGGCCTGGACTGGGCCTATGACTTGACCGGCATCGTTGATGGACACGCGCTGGCCGATGGGGACGGGCACGGCATCCTGTACGCGACCCACCTCTATCCGTGGAAAAAGGACTGGGACACGCACGTCACGCCCGCCGCCAAGAAGTATGCGGTCTTCGTCGGCGAGGTCGGCTGCGAGCCGGATCGGCCCAACTCCCCCGCCTGGCAGAAGTCCGACCCCTACACCTGGGCGCCCGTGGCGCTGGCCTATATCAACAAGCACCAGTTTAGCTGGACCGCCTGGAGCTTTCACCCATCCGCCGGGCCTTCCCTGATCTCCGGCTGGAACTACGCACCCACCCCCTATTGGGGCGCGTTCGTCCAGAAGGCGCTGGCCCCCGCGCCACGGAAGCAAAAATCATTGGAGCGACCATGAACCTTTTCCCGTTCGGCAAAGCAGCCCTCAGCATCCTGCTGCTAACCGTCTTGTCCGGCCTGTGGCTGGCCGCCCACCCCGCGCCCCACCAGACGACGACGCTGGTCTACTGGATCTTCGCCAAGCCGCATTATGATGCCTATCGGAAAGCCCTGCCCGCCTTCGAAGCGGCCCACCCCGGCGTCACCGTGGACCTGGAACTCGTCTCTAACTCGGCCCTGGCCTCGCGCCTCCAGGCCGCCCTGCTGGCGAACCTGGACGTGCCGGACCTGTGCGAAGTGGAGATCGGCCAGGCCGGGAGCCTGTTCCGTGGGCCGCAGAAGGACATCGGCTTTTCCGACCTGACCGACCGGCTCCACCAGACCGGCCTGTACGACCAGATGGTGCAGGCGCGGTTCTCGCCCTACACCAGCCGGGGACGCATCTACGGCCTGCCGCATGACGTCCATCCCGTCCAGATCGCGTATCGCCGCGACCTCTTCGAGAAGCTGGGCATTGACGCCTCCAAGCTCAAGACCTGGGACGACTTCATCGCTGTGGGCCGCCGCGTCACCATTCCCGGCCAGCGGTATATGGTCCAGTTCTCCGATGCCGACGCCGGGCTTGGCCTGGAGATCGGCCTGTTCCAGCGTGGCGGCGGCTACTTCGATCCCACCGGAAACTGCACCCTGGACAACGAGGCCGCCGTGCAGGCGATGCACTGGTATGTCCCCCTCGTCGCCGGGCCGCACCCCATCGGCAAAGACATCGGCGGCGTCTCGGGCCAGTTTTTGACCCAGGCGGTGGAAAACGGCTATTTGCTCTGCCTGATCTGCCCGGACTGGCGCACCAAGGGAATCGAGAACGACATGCCGCGCCTTTCGGGCAAGATGGCGCTGATGGACCTGCCCGCGGTCGCCCCCGGCGGGCGGCAGACCAGCACCTGGGGCGGAACCATGGTCGGCATCACCAAGCACTGCAAGAACCAGGAACTCGCCTGGGACCTGGCCCGGTATTTCTACACCGACCCCACCCAGCTCGCCGAACGGTTCCGCGACCTTGGCATCATCGCGCCGTTCAAGGGTGCGTGGGGTCAGCCTGTCTTCAATGAGCCGCATCCCTACTGGAGCGGCCAGAAGATCGGCGCGCGCTACATCGCGCTGGCCCCACAGGTCCCGTACCAGTACACCAGCCCGGCCATCGTGACCGCCAAGGGAAAGTTCAGCGAGGCCATGGTCTCCTGCATTCAGTATTATGACGCGCACGGGGAGGACGGCTTCGAGCCGTTCATCCGCGCCCGTCTCAAGCGCAGCGCCGATGAAGTACGCGCGCTCCTCCGGAGGGACCCCTATTGAGCACCATTTCCGCCAAGCCGGGCCGGGCCTCGGCCCGGCCCGCGCCCGCCGCACCCTGGTTCACCCTCCAGCACCGCATCGCCCCGTACCTGTTCGTGGCGCCCTTCGTGCTGCTCTTCCTGGCCTTCGGCCTGTGGCCGATCATCAAGAGCCTCATCCTGGCCTTCTATGCCACCAACGGGCCGAAGAGCAACGTCTTCGTGGGCACAAGCAATTTTCGGTTCCTGTTCGCCGACCTGTCCTTCCACACCGCCGTTTGGAACACGGCCGTTTACGCCTTCTGGTCGGTCTTCCTGCAGCTGCCGCTGGCTCTGGGGCTGGCCCTGCTGCTGAACCGGCCCTGGCTGCGCGGGCGCGACTTCCTGCGGCTGGCCTTCTTCTCGCCCAATCTGCTCGGCCAGGTCTTCGTCGGCGTCCTGTTCTCCGTCCTGTTCGTCCCGAAGTTCGGGCTGATCAACCGGGTCATCAATTTCATCGTCCCGTCCTTCCCGCTGGATACGGAGTGGCTGACGAAGCCGGCCTATGTCATGCCCGCCATCGTGCTGACCTCGCTGTGGATGTATGTCGGCTTCAACATGATCTACTTCCTGGCCGCACTCCAGGCCGTGGACACCGCCTTGTATGAGGCGGCGACCGTGGACGGGGCGAACGAGTGGCAGAAGTTCTGGGCGGTCACCCTGCCGGGCATCCGGCCTGTCGCCGTGTTCGTGCTGGTGACGGCGACCATCGGCTCGTTCCAGCTCTTCGAGCTGCCCTACATCATGCTGGGCGGCGGGACCAGCGGCGGCGGGCCGAACAATTCGGGCCTGACCATCGTGTCTTACCTGTACATGAACGGCTTCATGATCGGCGACCTGGGCTATGCTTCCGCCGTCGGCTGGGTGCTGGCCCTGGGCCTGCTCCTCATCAGCCTGTTCCAGATGCGGATCACCGGGGCCTGGAAAGGGGCAAATGAATGATCGAAATGGATAGCCCGCCGCTGCTGCCCGCGCGCCGGGGGACGGGCCTGCGCCCTGTCATCGGCGTGGGCCGCAGCTTGACCGTATTCCTGCTGCTGCTCTGCGCCGCCCTCGCCCTGATGCCCCTGGTGTGGCTGGTGGCGGCGACCACGAAGGGGCCGGACGACCTGTTCCACTACACCTTCTTCTCGCCGCGCCTCTCCGCCGATAACTACCGCGACCTGTTCACCAAGGTGCCGTTCCTGCGCTACCTGATCAACAGCATCTATGTGACCGGCGC
Source organism: Armatimonadota bacterium (assembly GCA_031363565.1). Lineage (GTDB taxonomy): Bacteria > Armatimonadota > Armatimonadia > Armatimonadales > Capsulimonadaceae > JANXMY01. The sequence continues at coordinate 10,492 of JANLUQ010000002.1, forward strand.
GACTGTCGTCGTCCAGCTCTTCTTCTCCTCGCTGGCCGGCTTCGCGCTCGCCAAGTACGAGTTTGTGGGGAAGAAGGTCATCATGGTGGCCATGCTGACCACCCTGCTGATCCCCAGCCAGGTGGTCATGGCGCCGCTCTATGAGCAGCTTTATCACCTCGGGCTGGTGGACACCCGCGTCGGCCTGATCATCCCCGGCGCGGTCAGCGTCTTCGGCATCTTCTTGTTCCGCCAGTCCATCATGCAAATCCCCGATGAGCTGCTGCAAGCGGCCCGCCTCGACGGTTGCTCCGAGTTCCGCATCTACTGGGACATCGTGATGCCGGTCTCGCGGCCCATGATCGGCGCGTTCTGCCTGATCAGCTTCATGGGGGCCTGGAACAACTTCCTATGGCCGCAGATCCTGCTCCACCACGACGACAAGTTTACACTGCCCATCGCGCTCAACCAGATGATCGGCATCTACGGCAGCCAGTATGGGATGCTGATGGCCGGCACCCTGGTCAGCGTCCTGCCGGTGATGGTCCTCTTCCTGATCCTCCAGAAAGAGTTCGTCGCGGGCCTGACGGCGGGGGCGGTGAAGGGGTAGAGTAACAAGCATACTCAATCAACATGGAGAGACTGTATGACTGTTCCAAGTCTTGGACGCCTGAACAGCTTGCGCGTAACAGATGTTTGGGAGAACGAACCGCGCTCTTTTACACCTTGGCTGGCACTTCCACAAAACTTGGAGTTACTTACTGAAATTCTTG
>JANLUQ010000005.1:0-4151 GCA_031363565.1 Armatimonadota bacterium
CAGCTTCCGGGTGGCCTTGGACGAGACTGTAGCCCTGGTAGGCCAGAACGGGGCGGGTAAGACCACCATCGTCAAGCTCCTTACGCGGCTGTACGACCCAAGCGAGGGCCAGATCCTCATCAACGGCCGGGACATCCGCGAGTACGAGTTGGCGAGCCTGCATGCAGCCATTGGGGTGATCTTCCAGGACTACGTCACCTATTTCTTCAGCGCAGGGGAGAACATCGGCGTCGGACGGCTGGCCGACATGGAGGACCGCGCCCAGGTTGAGGCGGCAGCCGCCCGGAGCGGGGCGGACACGGTCATCGCGCGGCTGCCGAGCGGTTACGACACGACATTGGGCCGCTGGTTCGACGAGGGTTTCCAGCTTTCGGGCGGCGAGTGGCAGAAAGTGGCCCTAGCACGCGCCTTCATGCGCGACGCCGATGTGCTGATCCTCGACGAGCCGACGGCAAGCCTCGACGCCCGCGCCGAGTACGAGATCTTCGCCCGGATGCAGGCTTTGACCGAAGGGAAGATGGGGCTGTTCATCAGCCACCGCTTCAGCACCGTGCGCCTGGCCGACCGAATCCTCGTGCTGGAAGGCGGCCAGATCAGCGAGGACGGCACCCACGAGGAACTGCTGAGGCTGGGCGGCACCTACGCTGAGCTGTTCAACCTCCAGGCGGCCGCCTACCGCTAGATGCTTGGGGCAAAATGTGGAACAATACGCGCATGATATGTAAACACATGCTCCGCAGACGGCATACCGGCTTTCCGGTCATTCAGGTCCTTGGGATAGGGTTGACCCTCGGCGCTCTGTGTGGGTTTACCGGCTGTGGAGGGGGTGGCGGCACGTCCACGGACTCCGCCGCAGCGCCCTCACCTCCAGTTGCCGCACCCCTGCCGCCGACCACGCCGGCAATCACGGGGCGCGGCTTTCCCAGCGCCGCGCCGTGGGCCTCCTGCTACGGGTCAGCCGCACAGATGGGCGATTTGGACAAGGCGGCTCAGACGTTCCGCATCATCAACATTGATGCTGACCCCGGTGTGGGCGGCTTCACGCCCGCACAGATCACCCAGCTCAAGGCCGGCGGGCAGAACCGCGTGATTAGCTACCTCAACGTCGGCGCCGCCGAATCTTTCCGCACCTACTGGACCCAGGTCCCCGCAGGTTTTGTCTCCGGCAAGGACAACGCTGCCGCTCACCTCGGCGCTTATGCGGGTTATCCCGACGAGACCTGGATGAACCTGGGCAACGCCGACTACCAGCACTTGATCGTTGACTACGTCGCCGCCCGATTGGCCGCGCAGGGCGTAGATGGCCTGTTCCTGGATAACCTGGAATTGGTCGAGCACGGGCCGACCGATGTCAATGGCCCCTGCGATGCGAGCTGCCGTCAGGGCGGCCTGGACCTGGTACGGAAGCTGCGCGAGAAATACCCCACCCTACTGCTGGTCATGCAAAACGCGACGAGTGATGTCACCCGCCTGGGCACGACCGGGGGCATCCCGTTCCCAAGCCTCCTAGACGGCATCTCGCACGAGGAGGTGTATACGCCCCAGAAGGACACCCAATCGGAGCAGGAGCTTCGCGCCTGGCAAGGCCTACACCTCATGCCCGGCGGCCGGCCCTTCTGGATCGGCACGGAGGATTACGTCGGGGACTGCGCAAACACCGGCGCCGCACAGGCCGCCTACACCGCCAGCCGGGGGCAGGGCTTCTCCCCTTATGCGACGGATGCCAGCGCCAAGCAGCAGACCCTCTGCTACTGGCTTTTCTGACAAGAAGGAGCCTCAATGCCCGCGCCGGGCGGCATGGGGTCGGTACAGGGTCAAAGCCTGCACATCAATCCACGCGGTTGAGGCGCTGGCCCATTTGGAAAGCGCGCAGGTTGCCGGCGATGGCCGTCATCAGGCGCGCGCGGGCCGCGCCGCTGGCCCAGGCGATGTGCGGGGTCACCAGGCAGTTCCGGGCGCGCAGCAGCGGGTTGTCCGGCGGGGGAGGCTCGCGGCTGAGTACGTCCAGTCCCGCCCCGGCGATCCGGCCCGCGTCCAGCGCTTCGGCCAGCGCAGCTTCGTCCACCAGAGGCCCCCGGCTGGTGTTGAGGAGGAAGGCGCTCGGCTTCATCCGCCGCAGGCTGCCTGGGCCGATTAGCCCGGTCGTTTCCGGCGTCAGGGGGCAATGAAGAGTGACGATGTCGCTGCGCCCAAAGAGGGTGTCCAGGCCCACAAACTCGATGTCCGCCCACTCCTCGTCGTCTACCAGGTGACGCGGGCGGCGGTGGGCCACGACGCGCAGGCCGAAGGCGCGGGCCAGACGGGCGACGGCCTGGCCGATCTGCCCGAACCCGATGATCCCCAGTGTCAGGCCACGCAGCTCGATCAGCGGGAAGTCTTGATAGGAGAAGTCCGGTCCGGCGCTCCAGCGACCTGCGCGGACGGTCTCGGCGTGATGGCCGACATGATGGGTCAGCTCCAGCAGCAGGGCGAACGTCAGCTGCGCCACGGAGTCGGTGCTGTAGCCCGGCACATTGGTCACTGCAATCTCGCGCCTGCGCGCCGCCTCCACGTCCACGATGTTAAAGCCGGTCGCCAGCACCCCAATATACTGAAGATGCGGCATCTGCGCGATTGCACGAGCGTCCAGCATGGCCTTATTGGTGAGGACGGCTTCCACCTCCCGGACGCGCGCGGGGAGGTGCTCCGGGGCCGTCCGGTCGTAGACCGTGCAGTCGCCGAGCGCTTCCAGTTCCGACCAGGATAGGTCGCCAGGGTTCAGCGTAAACCCGTCCAGCACAACGATCTTCATTGGGGCGTCTTCCTCTAGTTCGCGGGCGATGATGCAGATAGTGTATCAGGTCGGGGGGCGAGTGTCAACGGAGCGCTCCAGACGGGACTCTGCGCTGACCATGCCATTCATGGCATGGCCCGGTGATGGTCTTGTCCGGCATCGGCCAGGAACTTGGGGCCGATGCGGCGCGTTGCTGTGAATGTGCGCGGGATGCCCCGCCACGAGGAGTACACGCATGGAACTCACCGGCCTGCATCACGTCACGGCGGTCACGCGCACCGCCGCTGCGAACGTCCAATTTTACACCCAAACACTGGGAATGCGCCTGGTCAAGAAAACGGTCAACCAGGACGACGTTTCGGCCTACCACCTGTTCTACGGCGACGCGGTGGGCCACGCGGGCACCGAGATGACGTTCTTCGATTGGCGTCAGGCAGCCCCCAACCGGGGCGGGGTCGGTGCGGTCTCGGCGACAGCCCTGCGCGTCGGCAGCCCAGAAGCGCTGACATGGTGGCAGGCACGGTTTGACAGTTTGGGCATCCAGCACGGCGAGATCGTGGAAGTCGCGGGCCGCCAAACGCTGCGCTTCACCGACCTCGAAGGCCAGGCCTTAAGCCTGGTCGCAGACGATGGCGCGGCAGGCGGCATCCCCTGGGACGGGAGCACGGTTCCGGTCGAGCAGGGCATTCGGGGCCTGGACGGCGTGACGCTGACCGTGCGCCGACTGGCCCCGACGGCGGACGTGCTGGTGGAGACATTGGGCTTCCGGCAGACGCGCGAGTACCGTGCAGAGGGGGATCGCTCGGTCGTCGTCTTCGAGACCGGGGCGGGCGGGCCAGGAACCGAAGTCCATGTCGCGGAGCGGCCTGACCTGCCGCCGGTCAGGCCGGGCGCAGGCGGCATCCACCATGTCGCGTTCCGCACGCCGGACGCCACGGAGCAGCAGGAGTGGCGGCGACACCTCGTCCGGGCCGGGCTGCCGGTCTCAGAGCAGATTGATCGCTACTACTTCCAGTCCCTTTATTTTCGAGAGCCAAACGGGATATTGTTCGAGATCGCCACCGACGGTCCTGGCTTCGCCACCGATGAGGACGCGGCACATCTGGGCGAGCGTCTGGCCCTACCGCCATTCCTGGAACCGCGCCGGGCGCAGATCGAGGCGGGGCTGCGGCCTCTGGGCTGAAGTCTGCCACGGGTTGAAACCCGAGGCACCGAAGTTCCCACCGTCGAAGCGACGTAGACAAGACAGGAGGGCGTGGGGCCCCCGCTCCTACGCGCCATTCCTTCTGCATCTTGCTGTCTTGCGTCCCCTGGACGCTGGGCTTTTCGGTGCCTCGGGTTTCAACCCGTGGCAGACTTCAACCCGTGGTGACTGTGT
>JANLUQ010000013.1:0-8917 GCA_031363565.1 Armatimonadota bacterium
GCGCCGGGGCCGTTTCCTCTCCCCGGCACAAGTGCCGATCCTCCCCTCGAAGGGAAGGGTGGGTCAAAGGGGGTTTGACTGGTGTTCTTTGGAGCCTTCCATGACCGGAGGGCCTTATGACAGAACAATCATGCCCTCCACCACCCACCCTTCCCTCCGAGGGGAGGGTCGGCACTTGTGCCGGGGAGAGGAAACGGCCCCGGCGCATCCTGCGCCGGGGCCGTCTCGTCATTATCGTCAACTGGCCGCAAGGCCAGGGAAAGTGGGTGACTGAGGATGGTCCGCCGACGACTCTGACAGCAGACCATTCCCGCATCTATGACGCCGGTGCGGCCTCTTTTGTTCCCCCGTTCGCTTCTTTTCCGGCACCCTCGGCGTCCGGCAGCGTGACGAGAGTGTCCAGGCGCAGGGACCGCAGGGCGGTGGACAGGGCGCGGCGGTCGTCCGCCGAGTCGGCCCGGCCACCGGGGACGAGCCAGCGCTCCACGAGCCGTCCCAGCCGCTTCTCGGCATAGTCGTCCGCCCAGCGCTCGATCTTCTGCTCCACTTGGGCCGCCTTGCGCGGCGGGGTCGCACGCCGGTTCAGAAAGCGGGTGACGTGGTGGCCGACCTCGTGAAAGATCGTGTAGGCGAGGTGGAGGCGCAGGGCGAACACGCGCACCCGCGCGGGCAAGGGCAGCAGGGGCATGATGTGCGGCCGGAGGTATAGCTCGACGGCGACGCCGGTATGGTCCTGCCGCCAGATGCCGAGCGCCTTGCCCTTGGGATCCTCGTCCCACATCAGGAACGCCTCAAGCTGCCGTAGGTGCTCGCGCGGTAGGACGGCCACGGCCTCCGCGACCGCTTCGCGCAGGATTTCCACCCCACCCACGTCCTCATACACGTCCTCATAGCTGCCGTCCAGGTGCCAGTCTAGGCGCATTGGTACCTCATCCTAATCGGTATCTCATCCTAAAATGTGCAGGCCGTTGTCCACATACAGCACTTCGCCGGTGATCCCGCGCGCCCAGTCGGACAGCAGGAAAGCCGCCGCGTCGCCCACCTCGCCGATGGTCGTGTTCTTCCGCAGTGGGGCGCGCTCCTTCGCCTCCCGGTGCATATCCGTGAAGCCCGCAATTCCGCGCGCGGCTAGCGTCATGGTCGGCCCCGCGCTGACGGCGTTCACCCGGATGCCCTGCGGCCCCAGGTCGTTCGCCAGGTAGCGCACCGAGGCTTCCAGGGCGGCCTTGACGACGCCCATCGTGTTGTAGTTGGGCAGGACACGTTCCGAACCGAGGTAGGTCAATGTCACTAGGCTGCCACCTTGGGTCATCAGCGGCTCCGTCGCCTTGGCGGCGGCCACGAAGCTGAACATCGAGCTGTCCATAGCGACCTGGAAACTCTCGCGGGACACGTCCATGAACCGCCCGCTGATGCCATCCTTTGGCGAGAAGGCGGCGGCATGGACCGCGAAGTCGAGCCGCCCGACCTCCGCACCGAGCCGCTTGTGCAATGCCTCGATGTCTTCGTCTTTGGTCAGGTCTGCAAGCTGAATGAAGGACGTGCTTTCCGGGGACATCTGCCCCGTCATCTTCTGCACGTCTTTCTCCTCGCGCTCCGTCAGTACGCTATAGGCCAGCCGCGCCCCCTCGCGCGCCAGGCTCTGCGCACAGCCCCACCCAAGAGACCTTTCGTTCCGCACCCCGTAAATGATGCCTTGCTTGCCGTCCATAATGCCCATGATGTCGTGATGCCTCCCCGCAATGATTGCGCTGTGCGCCGTGTTGGAGGCATTTTACCTGAAAACGATCCTATCCCGTCTCACAAGTTCGCCACCCTTCCCTCGACGGGAAGGGTTTCCGAGCGAGTGAGGAGGTCTAGCCGCTGGGCAGAAGGCAGAAGGGTTCACTTCAATCTGTAACCCTTCCCTCCGAGGGAAGGGTGGCGAACTTGTGAGACGGGATAGGACATCATGCAGGAAACCGCGCCTCGCGCGTCGAACAGTGGAACCGAATCCCTTTAGAACCGCAAGGAGCAATCGCATGGCCGAACCCGTCGCCGTCAATGAACCCCGCCTCATCCAGACCTTTCTGGACCTCGTCCGGCAGAACACGCCGCCCCGCCATGAGAAGGCCGCCAGCGAGATTGGGCACAAGATACTGTCCGACCTGGGCTTCGAGTGCGAGTACGATGATGCGGGCGAGAAAGTCGGCGGCGACATCGGCAACCTGATCGCCTTCAAGAAGGGCACCCTCCCAGATGCCCCGCCGATCTTCTTTTCGGCCCATTTCGACACCGTGGAGCCGACGCCGGGCCTCGAACCCGTCTTCGACGGCGATATCATCCGCTCCAGCGGCGAGACGATCCTTGGCGCGGACGACATTTCCGGCATGGCGCCCATCCTCGAAGCCATGCGTCTCTTGGACGAGCAGAGCATCCCACACGGCGACATCCAATTACTGCTGACCATCTGCGAAGAGATTGGGCTGGTTGGGGCCAAGCACCTGGACCCGAGCCGTATCAAGGCGAAGTTCGGCTATGTCCTCGATGCCGGCCCGCCGGTCGGCTCTCTGGTCTACAGCGCCCCGACGCAGGACATCTTCGAGGTCTGGATACACGGCAAGCCTGCCCATGCGGGCGCGCAGCCCGAGGACGGCGTCTCGGCCATCCTCATCGCCGCCCGCGCCATCGCCCGCATGAAGCTGGGCCGTGTAGACCACGAAACCACGGCCAACGTCGGCATCATCACGGGCGGCACGGCCACCAATATCATCCCCGCCCAATGCTACCTCAAATGCGAGGCCCGCTCGCGCTCCCAGGCCAAGCTCGACAAGCAGCGCGAGCACATGATCGCGTGTTTCCAGGAGGAAGCAACGGCGGCGGGTGTCACCATCAAGGTCAAGAGCGACACTGCTTATGTGACCTATGAATTGGGCATGAACGACTTGGTGCTGACCATCGGTATGGCCGCTGCCGAGCGCATCGGTCTGGAGCCGCTGCTGCGTGTCACGGGCGGCGGGGCGGATGCCAACATCTTCAACGCAAACGGCGTCCCGACGACTGTGCTGGGCTGTGGGATGCAGAATATCCATCGCCACGACGAGTTCGTCCATATCTCGGACATGGTCAAGAGTACGCAGCTCGTGGTCTCCATCGTGCAGACGGCGGCGGAGTGGCGAGGGTAGAGGCGCGATGAATCGCGCTCCTACGTCCATCAAGGCGTTGGGGGTTTGTCCATGATCACGCAGACGGCGGGCAAAGTCCAGTCCGTGACGGACTGGGATGGGGACGCGCAGGAACTGATGGTGCGGCTCGAACTGGAGACGCGCAGGGCCGTCAATTACCCCGCGCTGACCGGCCCCGCATCGGTGGGCGATGAAGTGCTGCTGAACACGACTGCTCAGACCCTGAAGCTGGGCACGGGCGGCTACGACTTTGTCAGCGCCAACCTCTCCCGCACCCTGCCCAAACCGACCGGAGACGAAGCGGGGCACATTATCAAGGGCCGCTACTTGCCCTGCCAGCAGGCCGTCCTGACATTGGAAGAGCAGGAGCGGTATGCCGATGTTTGGGAGCGAAATCTGGAAGGCTTTCCCGTTCTGGTCGGTCAGCTCCACTCGCAGATCGGCCCTGCCGCCGCCGGGCTGCACCTCTCCGGTCGGCGACGGGTCGCCTACATCATGACCGATGTGGGGGCGCTGCCGCTGGCTTTCAGCCGTCTGGTTCGCGATCTCAAGGCGTCCGGCCTGCTCTATGCGACGCTCACCTGCGGTCAGGCGTTCGGCGGCGACCGCGAAACCGTGACCCTGCACTCGGCACTGCTGGGCGCAAAGCATATCCTGGACTGCGACGCCGCCATCGTCTGCCAGGGGCCGGGCAATGCGGGTACGGGGACGAAGTACGGCTTCGGCGGCATCGAGCAGGCGCAGAACCTGGACATCGTGCGCGCCCTGGGCGGGACCTCCGTCGCTATCGTCCGCATGTCCTCGGCGGACAAGCGCGAACGCCACCAAGGCGTCAGCCACCATACGCGGACGACGCTGGACTTGGCCTACTCCCGCTGCATTGTCCCTTTGCCCGTGGGCGCGGACGAGACCCCCCTACCGCCGGGTCACAGCGTCTTGTTCATCGAGGGCGCGCAGGCCGCCCACGACCTGCTGGATGCGCGCGGCATCGCCGTTACGAGCATGGGGCGGACACCTGCCGAAGACCCGATGTTCTTCCTGGCCGCCGCCGCCGCTGGGCTTGTCGAGACTGACTGAGATCATAAGCGAGATCATAAGTGAGATCATAGAAAAAGTAACACCATGACCAACATCGAAGAGAGAGTCACCAGCAGCCAGCGCCTCTACGACGGGCGCATCATCAACCTTCGCCTGGACACCGTCGTCCTGCCCAACGGCAAAACCAGCAAGCGCGAGATCGTCGAACACCGGGGCGCGGTCGCCATGGTCCCCCTCCTGAACCGCGATACCGTCATCCTCGTGCGCCAGTACCGGGGCGCGGCAGCATCCCTGGTGCTGGAGATTCCCGCTGGGACGCGCGACCCGGATGAGGACATCGAGCTGTGCGCCCGGCGCGAGCTGGCCGAGGAGATCAATTATCAGCCGGGCCGCTTGGTCAAGTTGTTCCACTCGTACCAGTCCCCCGGCTACTGCACCGAAGTCATTCACACTTTCCTCGCCCTGGACCTGACACCTGCCGAAGGGCACACCGACGAGGATGAGTTCCTGGAAATCGTCCCGATGCCCTTCGCCGAGGCCATCGAGAAAATCAAGACCGGAGAGATCGTGGACGCCAAAACCATCAGCGGCCTGCTCTTCGCCGCACGCCTGCTGCCGGACCTGGAGTTCTGATCCTCTCCCCGTCGCTTCGCGCCGACCCTCCCCTCGGAGGGAAGGGGAGTAGCTGAGGGGTGAGATTTATCTTGATGAAAGCTTCCCGGTCACGGTAGGCCGATAACCGAACCAGTCAAACCCCCTTTCACCTCCCTCCCTGGCGCAACTGTTCAGTGCGCTATGGAGGCACGACTAGCACCACCCGACCCGAGGGGAGGGGAGGCATTTGTGCCGGGGAGAGGACCGGAATAAGGAGACACTACGCAATGAAACTTGGACTGAGCATGTGGAGTTATGCCGCCGCACACCGGCGCGGGCGGCTGGATATTCCCGGATTTATCCAGGAGGCCAAGCGTCTGGGCGTCGAGGGCGTCGAGCTGCTGGACTTCTTCTGGCGCGACATCCCCGCCGAGATGCCCAATGTCTTGGCCGCCCTGCAAGACACCGGCCTCGCCGTCGGCGTCTACTCCGTCGCCAATGACTTCATCTCCGCCCATGAGAGCGAGCGCGCCGCCCAGGTTCACAAGATCCGGGACGGCGTGGACATGGCCGTCCAGTTCGGCGCGAAGACGGTGCGCGTCTTCGGCGGCGATGTCACCCCGGAGTTTACCTATGAGCAGTGCCTGCTCTGGATCATCGAAGGCCTGACCGAAGCCGCCCGGTACGCCTATGACAAAGGCATCACATTGGCATTAGAGAACCATGGCAGGCTTGTGGGGCGCAGCGACCAGGTGGAGGTCGTCCTGAACGCTGTCGCCAGCCCCGCTCTGAAGGCGAACCCGGATACGGGGAACTTCCTGCTGGTCCATCAGCCCCCCCACACCGCCGTCGCCGCACTGGCCGCGCGGGCGGCGATGTGCCACTTCAAAGACTTCAAGGTCGTCCCCGACGACTACCAGGGCTTTTCCTACACGGGCATCGAGGGCCTGAAGTTCGCCGGCACCGCCATTGGCGAGGGCGAAGTGGACCTCGCCGACTGCGTGACCGCGCTCCGTCAAGCCGGTTTCGACGGCTGGCTGAACATTGAGTACGAGGGCGAGGAGGACCCCTTCTCCGCCGTCTCGCGCTCGGTGGAGTACACGCGGCGGCTATTGCAGACGGCGTGAGGGCGCGGGGCGGTGGAATGCCCCGGTACAAGTAACGTCCTTCGGACGAAGAATCTGCTTCTGATGTCTCCATTCCCGCCCGAAGGGCGTATCCCCGTCGGGGCGTTTCACCACCCCGGCTAGTAGGTAGAAATGAAACTCGACAAGCACAGCAAACTCGTGATGATCGGCGACTCGATCACCGATGTGGGCCGGGCGCAGCCCGCCGGTGAGGGTCTGTTCGATGCCCTGGGCCGGGGCTACGTCAGCCTCGTGGACGCACTGCTCGGCGCGGCTTACCCTGCCCACGGCATCCGCGTCGTTAACATGGGGACCAGCGGCAACACTGTACGCGACCTTGAGGCGCGCTGGCAGAGCGACGTGCTGGACAAGAGGCCCGACTGGCTCTCGGTCATGATCGGCGCCAATGACGTGTGGCGGCAGTTCGATTCGCCGCGCCAGACCGAGGACCATGTCCTGCCCGACGAGTACGAGCGGACCCTGGATAGTCTGATCGCCCTGACGCGGCCTCTGGTCAAGAACATCGTCCTCCTGACCCCGTTCTACATTGAGCCGAACCGTGCCGATGCGATGCGCGCCCGAATGGATGAGTACGGGGCCACTGTCCGCCGTCTGTCCGAGAAGCACGGCACGCTGTTCGTGGACACGCAGGCCGCTTTCGACGCGGTGCTGACCGCCTACTACCCAGCGACACTTGCCTGGGACCGCGTCCACCCAAACCAGACGGGCCACATGGTGATCGCCCGTGCGTTCCTGGCAGCAATTGACTTTGACTACTGAGCCGGTTGATTCGCCATGCAGGTGGGTAGACACAACGCAGCACTCTCTCCGTTGGGAAGTACCCGTACCATGCCTAATTTCTCCCTCCTCGACCGGGCGCGCACCGTCGCGCCGCCCGGTTACAACCGCTGGATGGTCCCGCCCGCCGCGCTCGCTATCCACCTCTCAGTCGGCCAGGCCTATGCGTTCAGCGTTTTCAACAACCCGCTGGGGCAGCTCCTGGGCAGCACGAAAGCCCATCATGTGGCAGGGGACTGGGACAAGGTCCAGGTCACCCACATCTTCAGCCTCGCGATCGTCTTCCTGGGCCTGAGCGCCGCCCTCTTCGGCAAATGGCTCGAAGGGGCCGGGCCGCGCAAGGCGATGCTGGCCTCTGCCCTGTGCTTCAGCAGCGGCTTCTTCGTCGCCGCCCTTGGCGTCGGGCTGCACATCCTCCCCCTGGTCTACCTCGGCTACGGCGTTTTGGGCGGCATCGGGCTGGGACTGGGCTACATCTCGCCAGTTTCGACCCTCATCAAATGGTTCCCCGACCGGCCTGGCCTGGCGACGGGCCTTGCCATCATGGGCTTCGGCGGGGGCGCGATGATCGGCTCGCCGCTGGCCGTCAACCTGATGAAGCACTTCGCCGTGCCGGGTGATCCAGGCATCGTCCAGACCTTTTTCGTCATGGGCGCTGTCTATTTCGTGTTTATGATGTTCGGTGTCTTCACCGTCCGTGTCCCTGCTGAGGGCTGGAAACCGGCCGGCTACGTCCCCACCGCGAAGGCCGTGACCACGCGCGGTTTCACGGCGGGCGAGGCGATCAAAACGCCGCAGTTCTATTTGCTCTGGGGCGTTCTGTTCTTCAATGTCACTGCCGGTATCGGCATGCTGTCGGTGGCCTCACCGATGATCCAGGACCTGTTTCCAGGCCATGTGACCAAGGAAGCGGCGGCGGGCTTCGTCGGCCTGCTCAGTCTGTTTAATCTGGCGGGCCGCCTCGGGTGGTCGTCGCTGTCCGATAAGATCGGGCGCAAGCCGGCCTACCTGATCTACTTCATTTTGGGCAGTCTGCTCTATGTCCTCGTTCCCATCGCCGCCCATTTGGGCAGCATTGCGCTGTTCGTCGGCAGCGCAGCCCTGATCCTGAGCATGTACGGCGGCGGTTTCGCCACCATCCCGGCCTACCTGCGCGACCTGTTCGGGACATTAGAGGTCGGTGCCATCCATGGTCGTCTCCTGACCGCCTGGTCGGCGGCGGGCATCGCCGGGCCATACCTGTTCGCCAGCCTGGGCGAGTATGCCCTTGCCCACCACCTGCCGCCCGCCCAGTCCTACACGCAGGCCTTGCACGTCATGGCCGGCCTTCTGGTCCTTGGCCTGTTCTGCAACCTGCTCGTCAGGCCCGTCAAGCCGGACGACGATGCCCGCATGAACGAGACCGATGCGCCCGCCAGGCAGTCCGCGCGAGCGGCCTCTTAGAACGACAGAAAAGAGACCATCATGGCCGAATCCTATACCAACACGCCCGTTGACACGTCCCCACAGGCGGCCTCGTCGCCGGTGCGTCTGATCGTTTCCTGGCTCGTGGTCGGACTGCCCCTCGCTTGGGGTATCATTGAAACGCTGAAGAAGTCGCTGGTGCTGTTCCACTGATCTACCCGTAAGCGTCCCCACCTGCGACGATGAAGAGGGCGTGATGAATCGCGCCCCCACATCGTGAACTCTTTTGCCCGCGCAGGCGGGGAGTTGCTTTATCAAAGCCCTGCCGTTCAGGGCAGGGAGTCAGAAAATGAGCCTGTGGCGGCGCGAAGCCATTGAACGATTTCCGGAACTGCACCGAGAGATCGCTGATGCTGAGGGGATCTATCTCTTTTGGGCGACGCTGTGGCACGAGTTGTTTAAACCCGCTTATGAGAAATGTCCGCCCGACACGGCGACGGCGGCGCGCGTCTTATGAGTACGCCGCTTGGAGCCTGAAACAGCGCAGTGCGGGCGTCCGTCGGGCGGTCGCGGACGAGTTCTACGAGAGGCTTGCAGACGATTCGCGGACGCGGCGGGACATGCCGCGCTGGATCTCACAAGCGAACTTCGACGCGATAAAGGCCGCGTGGAACTACATGACCCCCCAGAATTACGTCGCTCTCCGGCGGGACTTCGCCATCAACAGAATGCGGATAGATAAGCAGAAAAGAATAAGGAGTCACAAACAAGCCCCCGACTGACTCCGAAGGG
>JANLUQ010000023.1:0-9097 GCA_031363565.1 Armatimonadota bacterium
ACAAGGTTGGCGATTTGCCTAGTACCGTGTAGGTGACAGTCCGCTCATGAACAAGGCTGTTATAAACATCACGGCAAACAGCAAGCGTCTCAATGAGGGTTCGCTGCTGCGTATGCTTGGGGAAAAGCCTGTACTTTACACTAATCTTGTCCACGCTTACATTATACCCCAATGCAGTGTAAGTGTGAACAACCGAGACATCAACACGAAGAAAGGGTTTGTCGTCCTCAGAAGGACGACGCGCTATTCATCCCACCCATAAATGGACGGGCCTTCCGCGCTTTTCGGTAATCATTAGGAGGCTCTTTAGCCCAGGCCCGGTGTGTTATATGAGCGGAAAGAAGGACGCAATGTATCATGCCCCTACGGGACAGGGTGCTGGAGCCGGCCTTAGGACCCATCCTCCGGGACGATTGGGTAATCAACCCATCCATTATGACATAAATCACAGCAAAACGCCGACGACGCAGGCGGCCATGAGGGAGGATAGGGCACCGCCGAACATGGCGATCAGCCCGAGTCGGGAGAGGTCGGAGCGGCGGGTGGGGGCCATGCCGCTGATGCCGCCGACCTGGATGGCGACGCTGGAGAAGTTGGCGAAGCCACATAGGGCGTAGATGGCGATGACGGCGGAGCGTGGGGTGATGAAGTGCGGGTTTGTTCCCAGCATTTGGGACATCTGGAGGTAGGCGACGAACTCGTTCACGGCGGTTTTTATGCCCAGCAGCGGGCCAACCAGACGGGCGTCGTGCCAGGGCATCCCCGTCAGCCAGGCGAAGGGGGTGGCGATCCAGCCCAGAATCTGCTGGAACGAGAGGGAGGGATAGCCGAAGAAGTGGCCGACCCAGCCGAGAACGGCGTTCAGCAGAGCGATCATGGCGACGAAGACAATCAGCACGGCCCCGACATTGAGCGCAAGCTGCAAACCCTCCAAAGCGCCGCGCGTAAGGGCATCCACGGCGTTGACATCGGTGCGCGTGACTTTGATCTTGACCGTCCCGGCCGTCTCGGGCGTCCGGGTTTCGGGCAGAATCAGCTTGGCGACGACCAGGGACGATGGGGCGGACAGGAGGGAGGCAGCCAGCAGGTGTCCTGCCGCGTCCGGGAAAAAGCCGGAGAGCATGGCGGCGTAGGCGGCGAGGACGCCGGACGCGATGTTGGCGAAGCCCGCCGTCATTATCGCCATCAGCTCCGAGTTGGTGGCGTTTGCGAGGAACGGCTTGACCATCAGCGGGGCTTCCGTTTGGCCGACGAAGATGTTGGTGGCCGCCGCCAATGTCTCGGCCCCAGACGTGCCCATAGAGCGCTGCATGACCCAGGCCATCCCTTGAATGACCCACTGCATGATGCCGGAATAGTACAGCAGCGTGGTGAGGGCGGAGAAGAAGACGATGGTCGGCAGGACGTAGAAAGCGAAGTAGCCGCCGACATGGGCATAAGCGGTCGGGTGGAGGATCGGCCCCATCGCCGGGTCGCCGAGGGGCATCCCGACCGGGATGTTGTTTCCCATCGCCATGTCTCCGAAGACGAAGCTTGCGCCCTGCTTGGTGAAGTCCAGAAGCTGCTTGACGCCCGCACTGACGGCGGCAAATCCGGAATGGCCCCAGGAAGTGTCCAGCACCAGAAGGGCAAACCCGAACTGAATGGCGAAGCCACACCCGATCAGTCGCCAGGGCACTGACTGCCGCGAGCCGCGCAGCCGCCCAACACCGTAAGCGACACAGGCGAAGATGACCAGCCCGAGCAGTGAGCGCCCGCGCAGGAGCCACGAGCCATGTTCGGCGCCGCGGGCGGCATCTTCCGTCGTGAACGGCGGGCCGATGGCGGCGGCAGCGGCGAGGACCGGCGCCTGGGCATGGGCGACAGCGGCGCAGACGAGGCCCAGTAGGCACAGGGCGAGGAGCAGGCGGCGGAACGGAGACAGGGCGGCTAAAGACATAGGGGACGGCAACTTCCTTCGGGCGAGAGAGAGTCAGGGCAGCGCCGCCGTGCAGGGAAGCATTCGACGGGCGCGGCGTGAATTCCTTGTTTGCCTGGGGTATAATCGGGGCGTTATTTCATCCACGACTTACTTCAAGACTTTTGACGAGGAGCACACACAAGCCCATGATCGTGACCACCAAGACACTGTTCGAGCACGCCTACGGTAAGTACGCCGTCGGGGCCTACAACATCAACAACGCCGAGCAGGCGATGGGCCTGTTCCGAGGCAGCATTGATGCAAAATCACCCTTCATCATCCAGATCTCCAAGGGCGCGCGCTCTTACACGGACAAGCGGATGCTCGAAGCCATTATCCGGGCCTGTGACGAGATCTTCCCCGAAGCCGTTTTCGCGGTGCATCTGGACCACGGCGACGAGAAAACATGTATGGAGTGCATCGAGAGCGGCTTTTATTCGAGCGTGATGATTGATGCCTCCCATGACCCGTTCGAGGAGAACGTCGCCATCACCAAGCGCGTCGTCGAGGCGGCCCATGCACGCGGCATCAGCGTCGAGGCGGAACTCGGGATGCTGGGCGGCGTGGAGGAAGATATCGCCGTGGACGAGAAGAACGCTCTGCTGACCGACCCGATCGAGGCCAGGGAATTCGTCGCGCAGTCCGGCTGCGACAGCCTCGCCTGCGCCATCGGAACCTCGCACGGGGCCTATAAGTTCTCGGGCGGGCAGGGCCTCCACTTCGAGCGGATCAAGGCGATCCAGGAGCAGCTTCCCGGCTTCCCGCTCGTCATGCACGGGTCGTCTTCAGTTCCGCAGGACGAGGTGGCCCGCATCAATGCGGCGGGTGGCAAGCTGAAGGAAGGCGCAAAGGGTGTGGACGCCGATCAGTATCTGCCCGCTGCCAAGCTCGGCGTCTGCAAGATCAACATTGATACCGACGGCCGCCTAGTCTGGACGCGGGTCCACCGCGAGTTCTTCCAGGACAAGCCCGAGGATTTCGACCTGCGCTCGCCCGGCAAGGTCTTTATTGCCGAGTACGCCAAGTTCATCGTCAGCCGCTCGACCTACCTCGGTTCGGCGGGACAGCTCGATTCAGTGCGCGCGCACGCGGAGAGCAAGGGCAAGTAGCGGCCCGACGTGTAGGCGTTAGCAGCACACAAGGCAGTAACGAACACATCGGAAGGGCGAGGATGAGAAGGGCAAACATAAGGTTCGCCCCTACAACCCGCCCTTCCCCTCTTTTAAGGCAAAAACCACCATGCCAAACCAACATCCCCGCCTCGGCGTCTCCACCTGGAGCCTGAACAAGTCCATCACGGCAGGCACGCCCCTGCTGGACATCCCCGCCCAAGTCGCTGCGCACGGGCTGGGGAAACTGGAGGTCTGCCACTTCCACTTCCCCAGCACCGTCCCCGGCTACCTCGCCGAGTTCAAAGCGGCCTTGGAAGCGGCTCATGTCGAGTTCTACACGCTGCTCATTGATACCGGCGACCTGACCCACCCCGACCCCGCCGAACGCGCAAAAGCGATCGCTATGATGATACACTGGATCGAGGTCGCCGCCGCCTGCGGCGGCAAGCGTGTCCGGGTCATCGCGGGCGACGCCGCGCCGAGCGCGGAGGCGCTGGCCGTCAGTGAGGCGGGCCTGGCCGAAGTGCTTCGCCATGCCGACGCGCACGGCATCCGGGTCGTAGTCGAGAACTGGCACCCGCTGCTCGACAAACCCGCCGAGGTCGTCACCCTTCTGGAAGATATGAAGGGAAAGGTCAGCCTGAAGATGGACTTCGGCAACTGGCCAGGCGAGCGCAAGTATGTGGATCTGCCGCAGATCGCGCCTCTTGCGGAATGCACCCATGCTAAGGCCAGCTTCCCGACGCCGGGCGAGATGAACCGTCAGGACTTCACACGCTGCCTGGATATCTGCAAGGACGCGGGATTTGCGGGGCCGCACATCCTGATCTACGACAGCCCCGGTGACGAGTGGGCATCGCTCGACCAGATGTGCGAGGTTGTCCGCCCCTACATCGGAGACGCGGCGTGATTTATGCCGTCGGTGACGTTCACGGCGAGGCGGGGGCGCTGCGCGAGCTGCTGGCGAAGCTGCCTGTTCAGCCCTCCGACCTCGTCGTCTTCCTCGGCGACGTCATCAACCGTGGCCCAGACCCGTTCGACTGCATCGAACAGATCATCGCCTTCGACCGCTGCCCCAAGGTGTTTATCCAGGGCAACCACGAGGAGGCGATGCTGCTCTTCCTGGAGGAAGGCGATATCGCGACCCTGGCCGGGCTGTACGGCCAGGCGACGCTCGACTCCTACGACCGAGCCGGGTACGCACTGACGCCCGGCGATTCGAATTCCCTTCCCCAACCCCACCTGCACCTGTACGCCCAGCTCCACCCGTGGACACTGCCGTTCTACATCACCAACCAGTACATCTTCACTCACGCCGGATGGGACCTCGCCCTGCCGCTCCCGATGCAGTCCACGGGGGCATTGCGCTGGGGCAAAGTCAAGGGTGAAAGCCAGCCGTGGTGGCAGCAGACCGTCGTGCGTGGCCACACACCGTTTCCCAAGGTCATGTTCGCGCGGACGAAGCAGTACATCGGTGTGGACACGGGCTGCGGCATGGGCGGCTTCCTGAGCGCCGTCGCGCTGCCCTCCGGTGAGGTGTTCACTGCCCGGCCCGCCTCCTACCGCCCGAACTGGTTCCCGCAGATGCGCGGCGGCATTTACCGGATCTAATGAACCGGCGGCATAAGCCGATGCACCCCCCATATACTCCAGGCGAAGTAGGCTAGGTGGGCCAGCATGTAGCACGCGGAGAACGCGGCCCCTATGATCCTCAGTTTTCGTTCCCAGGGCGAGACGGACCGCTTGATCCCCAGAAAGGGATTCCCGTTGATACGCCCCCAGGCACTGCCGAACCGCGGCGTTCCCATCACGGGCGGCATGAGCGGCATCGGCAGGGGCGGCAGCGGTACGCCGGGTGATTGGGCCACCTGCTCAAACTCCGCTTCTGTCAAGCGTGCTCCGCACCACAAGCATTGCGGGCGGTGCAGGTTGTAGAGTTCCCGGTGGCAGTCAGGACAGTGGATCATCGGACGTGACATAGAGATCGCCTCCTACATTGTCAGACACACCAGCAGCGAGAAAGTTGCGGCGGCAGGACTTGACAGGGACAAGGCGAAGCCTGTATACTAGGTCTATCATGCAATTCGGCAGTGACAACCTGACTTCCTGGTGGCGGCGCTCCCATTTCGATAGGGAACGCTGACCGCTTTTTGTCGGCTTGCTGCACGCAAACCATCATTCCAAGAAGGGCCGGAGCGTTTCCTGTATCGTCAGGACGCCCCGGCCCTTTTTTGCTTGCTCCAATACGCTTGAGGTATACTGAATGCCAACGATGACAGCACCAACCCGCGACCAATTTATCGAAAAGGCCAAGCAGGGCAATCTCATCCCCGTCTGGCGCGAAGTGCTGGCGGACATGGAAACGCCGGTCTCCGCCTTCCGTAAGGTCGCGGGAGGGCGGGCGAACTCCTTCCTGCTGGAAAGCGTCGAGGGCGGCGAGCGACTGGCCCGATACTCGTTTTTGGGCAGCGACCCCTTTCTGGTCTTCCGGTCCAAGGGCGACACGGCGACGATCACCGAGGGCGATCAGGTCGAGACGCTGGCCTTAAAGGCGGGTGAGCGCGACCCGCTGCATGTCCTCCAAGAACTGCTGGGCCGGTATGCCTATGTCCCTAGCCCCGAACTTCCGCCGTTCGTCGGCGGCGCGGTCGGTATGATCGGCTATGACACCGTGCGCTTCTTCGAGAAGCTGCCGACGCTGGCGACGGACGATCTGGGGCTTGATGATTGTATTTTCCTGTTCACCGACGCCCTGCTGATCTTTGACAACGTCAAACACAAGATACTTGCGCTGTGCAACGCCCGCATCGCGCCGGGCGAGGATGCGGGCGCGGCCTACGACGCGGCGGTACTGAAGGTCGGGGAGCTGTTGGGGCGGCTGCGAGTGGCCCCCCCCACCCCCAATAATGGAGGAGCCGGAGTAGAGAGCGGTGAATAGGGCGGAGAAGAGGGCGGAGAAGAGGGCGGAGAAGAGGGCGCGGCAAGCAGCGCCCCTACGGATCTGGCTCCCCCATTATTGGGGGCGGGGGAGGCCTTCGTGCCGAACCGCACGGAGGCGGACTACAAAGCCGCCGTGCTGCGGGCTAAAGAGTACATCGCGGCGGGGGACACGTTCCAGGCACAAATCGGGCAGCGGCTCTCGAAGACCCTCCACGCCGATCCGTTTGACGTCTACCGCGCCCTGCGCTCCATCAATCCCTCGCCATATATGTTCTATCTGGACTTTGGGGACACCAAATTGGTGGGCGCGTCGCCCGAAATCCTGGTCGGCGAGCGCGGCGGCAAGATCACCGTCCGGCCCATCGCTGGGTCGCGGCACGGGCGCGGCGCGACGCCTGCTGAGGATGACGCCATCGCTGCCGACCTGCTGGCCGACGAGAAGGAGCGGGCCGAACACATCATGCTGGTAGACCTCGCCCGCAACGACATCGGGCGGGTGGCAAAATACGGCACGGTCAGCGTTGATGAGCTGATGGTGGTCGAGAAATATTCACACGTCATGCACATCGTCTCCGAGGTGACAGGGACTCTGCGCGACGGCCTGGACCAATTCGATGTCCTCCGCGCCTCCTTCCCGGCGGGGACCTTGACGGGTGCTCCTAAGGTCCGCACGATGGAGATCATCGAGGAGCTGGAGCCAACCCGGCGCGGGCACTACGGCGGCGGCATCGGGTACTTCTCCTTCAGCGGCGACATGGACACGGCGATCACGATCCGCACGGCGCTCGTCAAAGGGGACACCATTTACATCCAGGCGGCCGGCGGCGTCGTCGCCGACTCGGTGCCGGAGTACGAGTACCGCGAGACATTGGCCAAGATGCGCGCGCTGACGCGGGCGGTGGAGTGGGCCGAGGAAGGATTGGAGTAGGAGGGGATTTCGAGCCGAGGAGAAGCCGAGTGGTTGAAAACCACTCGCTAGGAGAAGCGTCCTTCGGACGTTTATGCAAGGAGGTCGAGACATGAGGCGGAGCAAATCGGAGATCTATCTACATTTGGTGTGGGCGACAAGGGAACGGCAACCGCTCATCACGCCCGCAATCCGGGGGCGGCTATATCCCTTTCTTGAGATGCAGGCGAAATATCTGGGATGCCACGTTCTCGCCATCGGCGGAATGCCGGACCATATGCATATGGTGGTCCGCGCGCCGACGACCGTCTGCGCGGCGCAGCTAATGAAGCAGGTCAAAGGAAGCTCGTCGGCGTTCGTGAACGATTTGACCATGCGGACACCGTACTTCCGCTGGCAAGAAGGCTACGGCGTCTTCAGCCTCTGCCGCCCGCTGCTCGACAAGATCCTCCGCTATGTGGAGAATCAAGAGCGACATCATTCCCAAGGCCCGGTGTGGAATGACTGGGAAGAAATAGATGAGGAAGTAGTGGATGAGGGAATGCCAGAAGACAAGGCTTTCCCCACGTCCGCAGGACGCCTCTCCTAGCGAGTAGTTTTCAACTACTCGGCTTCTTGTGGACTTATGGATGTGCTACGATGAGCCAAAAAGACTCGCTCGGCGACCGGATGAAGGGGCACTACGAGGACCGGACGCGGTTCCTGCTGCCCCGGCGGACTTACACCATCCTCCGCATTGACGGCAAGGCGTTCCACTCTTATACGAAAGACTGCGCCCGGCCCTTCGACGCGCCTCTGATGGAGGACATGGACCTGACGGCGGTGGCCCTCTGCCGGCAGATCGAGGGGGCGGCGCTCACCTATATCCAGTCGGATGAGATCAGCCTGCTGCTGACGGACTTTACCGACAACCGCACGCAGGCGTGGTTCGACGGCAATCTGCAAAAGCTGGTCTCGATCTCGGCCTCCATTGCCACGGCGCATTTCAATGGATGCCGCTGGCAGCGCCTCATTGACAGTCCGGAGAACACGGACCTGCGCCGGGGGCCGGTGGCCTACTTCGACAGCCGCGCCTTCACGATCCCTGACCCGGCAGAAGTGGAGAACTACTTTATCTGGCGTCAGCAGGATGCCACGCGCAACTCGGTCTCGATGACGGCGCAGGCGCACCTGCCCCATGAGCGGCTGCAAGGGAAGACGTCGGACGAGATGCAGGAAATGCTGTGGCAGGAGTGCGGCATCAACTGGAACGACATGCTCGGCAGCTTCAAGCGGTGCCGCTGCGTGATCCGCGCAGCGGTCGTCGAAGACAAAGAGTATATAGACAAGCGGACCAGCGAAGTGCGGACGGCGGTGGGCGTCGAACGTCACACCTGGCAGTCGGTCACGCCGCCCGTCTTCACGCGGGAGCGGGGCTGGCTTCGGTCCCATATCCCGCAGCAGAAAGGACTTTGATGACAACTGTGCTCCTGACCGGCTTCGCGCCCTTTGGCGACTCCAAGACGAACCCGTCCCAGCAGATCGCTGAGCGGCTGCACGGCGAGACGGTCGGCGGTGCAAAGGTCGTCGGTCTGACGCTGCCGGTGCGAATGGGCGAAGACGCCGACCAACTAACGGCGGCCATCGCTGACCACAGCCCGATGCTCGTGCTGTCGCTGGGGCTAGCCTCGGGCGCGGCCTGCCTGGAGGTGGAGCGGTTCGCGGTCAACCTGCGCTTCGCCGGGGAAGTGGATCCGAGCAAACCCGTCGCGGCGAACCTGCCGCAGTCGGCCATCATCGCGGATGGCATGGCTGGGCTGCTGGCGACCGTGGACGCCGAGCGCATCGCCGCCGCCGTCCGCACGGCGGGCGTCCCGGCGCGGGCACACGGATACGCAGGGGCCTATGCCTGCAACCACATCTTGTACAATGCCCTGCACTATGCGGTGCAGTGGGACATGCGCTACCGGGCCGGGTTCATCCACCTGCCGCTGTCCTCGGAGCAGGTGATTTTGGAGAACAAGATGCACATGGCTTCCCTGCCGCTGGACCTGATGGCGGCGGGTGTGCGGGCGGCCATAGAAGAGGCACTGAAATGATACTCGTGATCGACAACTATGATTCGTTCACCTATAACCTCGTGCAGTATCTGGGCGAGATGGGAGCGGAACTGGACGTGCGCCGTAATGATACGCTAAC
>JANLUQ010000024.1:0-1875 GCA_031363565.1 Armatimonadota bacterium
CCGCTGCCGCCCGCGCCGCCCAGCGCTGTCGCTCCGTACAGGTTGCCGTCCGACGCCTGGATGACCTCGCCGAGTGGACCATTGCCCTCTGTTCTGCTGAAATTGTGTACAACCTGAAACGACGCGTCTGCACCGAAGACGCCGTCCGCGCCCGGCTTGATCTGGAAGACGTTCCCGCCGGGTCCCGCGCCGCCGACGGGGATGGTCCCGTATAGGCTGCCGTCGGACGCGAAGAGCAGATCACATTGAGGGTTGTATCCGTCTCCGGGAGGATCTCCGCTGAAGACGCCGCCGCCGGAGAACGAGTGCAGCAGGGTGTAGCCGTGACCGTCCGTGCCGACTTTGTAGACGGTCCCATCACTCGTAGAGCCGCCCCCGGCGGTGGTGCCGTACAGGAACCCACCTGGCCCCTGGATCACCCCAGCGAGCGGGGACTGGCCTGTGTCGTTGGAAAAGTCGTGGATCTTGGTGTAGGTTCCGTTGAACGTGTCTTTGCCTGACGGGCTTGTCCGCGCCGTGACGCTGAAATGGCCGCCAGCATCCGGCTTGATCTGGAAAACGGTGCCGCCAAAGTAGTATGTGGTGCCGTAGAGGTTGCCGTCGGATGCTAGAAACAGTGCGCCTTTCGGGTTAGCATCGGTGAACTGGCCAGAAGGGTCGCCGAAGTAGTGGAGGACGCCGAACCCAGCCGCGTTGTCGGCGGGGCTGACTTTGGAAAGGTCAATGACGAACACCGTGCCGTAGCTCTGGGTGAGTTCGCTCCCGCCGCCGGCGGAGCAGGTTCCGAAGAGCTGGTTGCCGACCAGCAGCAGCTTTGCGAGGGGTTTGAGGCCGTCGGTGAATTGGTCGAATCGGTGCAGGACATGGTATGTGCCGTCGGGGGCGATCTGGAAGGCGACAGGGACTCCGGTGGTGGTGCCGTCTTTATGGGAGACTCCGATGGTGAGGCCGTACAGGCTGCCGTCCGGCCCCAGGGTCAGCCCGAAGGCGGGCACGCTGCCGTCGGCGGTGGAGTCGAAGCTGTGGAGAATGGTCAGGGCGGCGGCCGGCGGGGCGGCGGACGCGCCGGGGGCGCGCGGGCGGGCCTCGCTCCTGAGCGAGCCGGCTAGGACGGCGAGGAAAGCAAGCAGCAGGGCCACGCGTATGAGGGGAAGGGAAGAGCGTCTCATGGTTCCGTGTTCCTTTCGGGAAGCGTCCGCGTCCGGGCATGTTCTGCCTTGGACGACTTGCCCGCGCCAAAATCGCGGGAAAGCTTCGTGTACCCGTTCGTCTATAAGTCGGGGGTGGATACAGCGACCAAAAAGCCCCGCCAGAACTGCTGTTTCTTGTCTTTGTTTCCTGCCTTGTCCGTGTGCGGCTTGTATCAGGCGAAAGATCGTCAGCGCCTCTCGCCGGTCCTGTTTGCAACACGAAAGCGGTGATGCTGCTTCACTATATCATGCTATCGTAAACAAATCGTAAACAAATCGGTTCTCCAGTGCGTTGGCTTACAGGGATGGCAATATATTTTTGATGCCGCGCGTGCCTTTGAAGAACGAATGCCCCCGCCTCTCGTCGAGAGGCAGGAGCATTCGTTCGTTTTCAAAACTATCAGAGATTTTCAGTCTCCAACTATCACGCTAGACTTCAGCCATCACGGTCTGGTTGCGGCCCCCGCGCTTGGCGCGGTAAAGGGCGTTATCGGCCAGTGTGACGAGGGCTTGGGGATCGTCGGTGGTGTCCGGGAAGGTGGCCACGCCGAGGCTGATGGTCTTGAAGACGACGAGGCCGGGATCGGTGGAGAAGCCGGGAAAGATGGTGCGGGCGACGGCCGAGCGGAGTCGCTCGGCGGTCTGGTAGGCTTCGGCGGACGGAGTTTCCGGCAGGACGATGATA
>JANLUQ010000027.1:0-6782 GCA_031363565.1 Armatimonadota bacterium
GAGGGGAGGGGCGCGACTTGTCGCGGGGAGAGGATCAGAAAGGCCCCTCATGCCCCGCGCCGCCTTCGTCTACACCGATGCTTATGTCGGCTACCACCTCTCGGATACCCACCCCTTGCAGCAAAAGCGGCTCCTGATGACGCACCGCCTGCTGGGTGCTTATGGGGCCTTCGACGGCCCCGCCTCTGATCTTATCACCCCCACCCCGGCCACCGAGGCGGATCTGCTGCGGGTGCATTCACCCGAGTATCTAGACGCGCTCTGGGCACTTAGCGAAGGCCACACTGTCCCGGACAAGAAGCGGTTTGGGTTCGGCGGCCTGGACAACCCGCCGTTCCCCGGCATGTGGGATGCCTCCCTACTGTACGCGGGCGGTTCGCTGGAGTGCGCCCGGCTCGTCTCACGGGGCGGCTATGATGCTGCCTTCAACACGTCCGGCGGCCTGCATCATGCCCAACGGGACCGGGCGGCGGGCTTCTGCACCGTCGCCGACTGCGCGCTCGTGGCCCACTACCTGCTCGACGGCGGAGCGGAGCGGGTCGCGTACGTAGACATTGACGCGCACCACGGTGACGGGACGCAGGCGCTCTTTTATGACGACCCGCGTGTCCTGACGCTGTCTATCCACGAGACGCCCGAGACGCTGTTCCCGCGCGTCACCGGGTACGCGGACGAGGCGGGGGAAGGGGCAGGCTTCGGCTATAACGCCAACCTGCCGCTTGCACCAGGCAGCGGCGATGCGATAGCCGCCGAGGCGTTCGGAGCCGCCTTCCTGCCCCTGCTGCGAGCCTTTAACCCCGATTACATCATCTTGCAGGTGGGTGCGGACGCGCACTTTCAGGACCCTTTGGCCCACCTGTGCCTGACGACGCGAGGCTGGCTGGGCCTGGCGTCGTCGGTGCTGGCACTGGGGAAGCCGACGATCGCACTGGGCGGGGGCGGCTACAACTTGAAAACGGTCGCGCGGCAGTGGACGCTGCTTTACGGGGCATTATCCGGGCAGACGTTCCCCCAAACAGTACCAGGGGCTTACGCGGAGGAGTGGGGCATTACGGCCCTGCACGACACGGCGGGGCCGAGCGCCGAAGAGGCGGCATCGGTCTTCGACCAGATCTACCGCCGTCGCCGCCCGGCCTCGACGGTCACAGACGCGCAGGCATACGCACGGCAAGGCGTAGGGATGGTCCAGGAGCGCGTGTTCCCGGTACATGGGATCAGTTAGGTCCCGATGAATGTGGTTGTCGCGCGCGATTAAGGCGAAGCAGTTCAGAGTACCCCCACCCTCACTGGGCAGGGCGACCTGTTCGTCGGCGAATTGCCAGGCATACGGCACGCAGGGCAACAGAGACACGCCGCTCTCGTCGCCGTAGAATAGGTCGATGTGGCCCTGCTCCAAGAGCTGCTCGAACGCGGCCAGGCACTCACGCTTGAACCCGTAAAGGTCGGCTGGAGGCGTGCGCTTCAGGCGGCGTTGCAGTCGCTTGAAGCGGTAACCGTTTTTTTAGAAGGCGCCGCAGAGTGAGCTGGGAGAACTCCTCGCCGAGTTCCTGCTCGCGTTCGGCTTTAGCGAGGCTGACGCGCTGGCGGTTCTTCTGCACCGCTCGGCGCACGGCTTCGAGATCGGTCTGGGCCTGCAAGATGGGGCGTCGGCCTCTGCCCTGGCGCGTCTTCAAGCCGTCAAAGCTGTGCTGCTGGTAGCGCTGGAGCCAGGTAGCGCTGGAGCCAGGTGTTGACCACGACCTCACAGCAGCCGACCTGTCCTGCGACCTCCTGGGAGGGGAGCCACTGGGATTTGAGCAGGATCATCTGGCAGCGCTGACGGAAGGCATAGGAGGAGTCATGTTTCCAGCCTTTTTCCAGGGCAGCGCGTTCCTCTTCGGTCAGTTCGATTGCCTTGATTTTCGCCATGAAGCTATTCTAACATAGTTCAACCTAATTCAGAACAACTACTTACTCTTTCAGGACTGCGCTGCCCAAATCATAGTTTCATCGCCGCGTAAACGGTCTCACTGCTTTGGGCGGTCGCCGGGCTATCCGAGTAGTCGCCGTGGATGAAGACATTCGTGAAGCCGGCATTTTCCAGCATCAGGGACAGCTCATGTGTGAAGTACCAGCGCAGGCGGAGGGTGTGGAGTTCGTTGCTGATACTCTCCCCGTCGCAGCTGAGTTCATAGCGGCGTTTGTCTGTTTTGACCTGCTCGAAACGATCAATCGAATCCATCCAGACCTGCGCGGTCACCGTCTCGCCGGAAGGCAGGAGTGTCGGCCCCCAGACGCTGACCTCGCCGATATTCTTCTCACCAAGGCGCAGGTCGAGGTCCGGGTTCCACGCCTCGGAAGGGATGAACGTCTCGATCAACAGCCGTCCACCGACTTCCAGATGCTGGAAGCACCGTCGGAGCGCCTGCATCGCGTCCTGGCGCTGCCAAAGGAGCTGAAAAGAGCCGCCGGAGATGAATATGGTGCGGTACTGATGCGGCAGATCAAAGCTTTCCATCGGCTGCCGATAGACGGTAGGCCGCAAGCCCTGCTCGGCGGCTTTTTCGTTCAGCCGTGTCAGCATCCCTTCTGAGGAGTCTACCCCTTCCACGTCCAGGCCGAGTCTCAGATAGCGCAGAAGGTGACGCCCCGTGCCGCAGGCCAGATCGAGGGCTTTGCCGCCGCCTTCTTGGATCTTCCGCTGATAGAATGGCAAGTCGGCCTGCGCCTCGTCGCCACCCATCCAGTCCCAGGCATAGGCCGAAATGCCGTCATAGCTCTTGCTCAGGTCCATCTCGCTCATGTCCCCTCCCTTCTCCCAAGTACGGTGGCTCTATCGCCTGCGCCCGCCTACTTGCTAAAGAGAAATCAGGGCTTACTCTGCCAGGGCCTCCAGCCCGGCCTCCATTGCGGGCCGGATGTGCCAGAAGTCGCGGAAGGCGGCGTACTCCGCCGACGGGGGCTTGGGGCCAGCCTTTCCGCCGCGCCGGATAGCACGGATCAGCAGGTTTTTGGCGGTGTGTTCCAGCGCGATGAACTCTAGCACCTGGACGGAGTAGCCAGCGCTTTCCAGGAGGCTGGCGCGGACGCTGTCTGTGACCAGGGCGGTGAGGCGTTCTTTGAGGATGCCGTGTTTGAGCATCGGTTTTAGGACATCATTTGCAAGCTGGCCGAACAGCTCATGCTGGCAGCAGGGCACGGACAGGATGACGCGGGCATTCCAGGCGACAGCTTTGACCAGGGCATCGTCGGTGGCGGTGTCGCAGGCGTGCAGTGTCACGACCATGTCCACCGCTCCCTCCTCCGGCGAGTAGTCGCCGATCTCCCCAACGGCAAAGCTCAGGCCGTCGCAGCCGAGGTCACGCGCGACTTGGGCGCAGAAGGCAACCACGTCCTGCTTCAAGTCCAGACCGACCAGCCGAACCTGCCGCTCTTTGATGGCCGTGAGGTAATGGTACAGGGCGAAGGTCAGGTACGCTTTACCACAGCCGAAATCTATGATGTGCAGCTCGCCGCTTGCGGGCAGGCTGCCGGCCACATCGTCCACCATCTCCAAGAAACGATTGATCTGCTTGAACTTGTCCCGCTTGGCGGCAATGACTTTGCCGTCCGCCGTCATCACGCCCAGCCGGACCAGGAACGGGACCGGTTCACCCTCGGCCAGCAGATAGTTCTTTTGGCGGTCATGGGTCGGCGGCGCGGCAGGTGTGGGGACCGCTGGTGCGGAGCCGCGCGCGTGGACGCTCACCTTCCCTGTCCGGCTGACCGAAACCTGCGAGTCGCCCGCCGTGGTGTAGAAGTAGCCCTGGCGGAACGTCTCGGCGAGCAGGGTATGGACGAGCGCTTTGGCCTCGGGCCGCTCCAGGTTCCGGTGCTGCACCTTCTGCGCGTATTGGTACTCGAACTGGTACAGCCGCTTCTTGCGGAGAAGGACAGGCCGGACCGTCACCTTGCGGACACCGTCCGGTTCGCGGCTCCGCGCCTCGCTGAGTGTTGCGGAAACCAGCATCTCGCCATCAAACGCCTCGTCTACAACCTCGATCTTTTGCACTTCGATCTTTTGGACTTCGGTTTCTTGCATGGGAGTGATTATACCCCGCCATGTTCGCGGGCGGGCAGCGCGTGGAGGTATAATGGGGCAAAGCAGGAAGCGTAAAGGGGACCAGGATTGTCACCGATTGAGCTTGGACGGGCGAAGTAAGAGCAGATCAAGTTCAGCCACTTCGAGTCGGCCTTTGCGGTGGACGAGGCTGGGAAGGTGCTCATGGACAAGGCGGGTGAGCAGTTCCACGTCGGCTTTACCCTTGAGGAGAGAGAACGGCTGCGTGCGGGCCTGGGCGTCACCTTCACGCACCCCCACCCGCGCGGCTGGGGGTACGCCGAGGGCAGCCCGCTTCGCAGCGGCAGTTCCTTCTCCGACACAGACGTGAGGTTTGCCTGTCAGACGGAACTTGCGGAGATGCGCGTGGTCACACCGAAGCACCGCTACTTTATGCGCCCACCGGCTCAAGGCTGGAGCCTGGGTTACTGGGACGCGCTCCTAAAGCCAAGCGATGCGCAGCACGAAGCCGACGTCCACCGCTACTTCCGGCTTCTCCTCGCTCGGAAGCAGGCGACAGCAGAAGAAGCGGGAACGGAAACCGCCCACGAGATCTGGACGCGCATCGCCGCCGAGTGGGGACTGGCTTACGGCAGGGAGCAAGAAGGGTAAAGATGGCACTGAAAGAACAGGAAATAGTCTACATTGATCTAGGCTACGAGGACGTTCCGCTCTATAGCCCGGTCTGTAGTTTGTGCGCGCATCAGGACGAGGGCGGTGCGCGGCGCTGCGGAGCTCTCCCCGGCGGTATCCCGCTCCCGATTTGGCTGGGCGAGAACGACCACCGGCAGCCCTATGTAGGCGACCATGGGATACAATTCGAGGAATGGAAAGAGGCTGCGTCGGAGGCTTCCGAGGCGGCGATGGCAAAGATATGACACCAGGAATAGTCTATTTAATCGGCGCGGGACCAGGCGACCCAAAGCTCATCACGGTGGGCGGGGCGGAAGCGCTCAAACTGGCGGATGTGGTCGTGTATGACCGGCTGGCGCACCCGAGCCTGCTGGACTGGGCGCGGGCGGACGCGGAGCGGGTCTATGTGGGCAAGAAGGCGGACCGGCACGCGATGAAGCAGGAGGGCATCAACGCTTTGCTGGCGGACCGTGCTCTGGAAGGCAAGGTGGTGGCGCGGCTGAAGGGCGGCGACCCGTTTGTCTTTGGGCGCGGGGGCGAGGAGGCCGAGTATCTGCGCGAGCGCGCTGTGCCGTTCGTGGTCATACCGGGCGTGACTAGCGCCATCGCCGCGCCCGCCTATGCAGGTATCCCCGTCACGCACCGGGACGCGGCCTCGTCGTTCGCGGTCATTACGGGCCATGAGCGGGATGATGCCCGCGAGTCGGGGACGCGGACGGCGGGACAGGCGGAGGGGCGGCGGCGGTGGGACAAGATCGCCCATGCCGCTGATACGCTGCTGTTTTTGATGGGCATGGAGAACCTAGCGGAGATCGCAGGCCAGCTTCAGGCAAACGGGCGCGGCCCGGAAACTCCGGTCGCCCTGGTGCGCTGGGGAACATGGGCGGGCCAGCAGGAGACCTTGGTGGGAACACTGGGGACCATCGTCGAGCAGGTGCGGGCGGCGAACTTCAAAGCGCCCGCCGTGACAATCGTGGGTGAGGTGGTCCGGCTGCGGGAGAGGCTGCGCTGGTTCGATCTAGGGCCACTGGCCGGGAAGCGGGTGGTGGTGACGAGGGCGCGTGAGCAGGCGTCGGGTTTCGCCGAAAAGCTCCGGGCCAAAGGCGCGGAACCCATCGAGTTCCCGCTGATCCGGCTGGTTCCACCCACCGACGGGTATGCGGCTTTGGACTCCGCTCTAGTGCGAGTGGGGACCTATGACTGGGTCTGTTTCGCCTCTGCGCCCGCCGTTTACGCCTTCTGCGACCGGCTGATGCGGGCCGGCAAGGACGGGCGGGCGCTGGCATCCGCGCGGATCGCCGCCGTCGGGCCGGCGACGGCGGAGGCGCTGGCGGCGCGCGGCCTGGTCGTGGACTTCCAGCCGCAGGCGACGACGGGGGCGGGCTTGGGAGCAGAGCTGCCGGGGGAGGTGGGCAAGAGCAACGTCCTGGTCCCCCGTGCCGGAGAGGGCGACGAGGGTATGGTCGAGGCGCTCAGGGCACGCGGTGCTGTAGTGGACGCAGTGACCGCCTATGAGAATGTCCTGGACGGCGCAGGGGCGGATGAGGTGCGCGAGCGGCTTCGGTCGGGGACGATTGACGCAGTGACGTTCACGTCTTCTTCTACCGTGAAGAACTTCGTGGCTGCCCTGGACGGCGCGGCACTACCCCCAGGCGTTGTCGTCGCCTGCATCGGGCCGAGCACGGCGCAGACGGCGCGGGAGATGCTGGGGCGGGAGCCGGAGGTGGTGGCGGCGGAGCATACGACGGAGGGGCTGATCGCAGCGCTGGAAGAGTTTTACGGAATCCACCCCGCTGCAGGCGGCAAGGAGGAGTCCTAGACTTCAGCCATCACGGTCTGGTTGCGGCCCCCGCGCTTAGCGCGGTAAAGGGCGTTATCGGCCAGTGTGACGAGGGCTTGGGGATCGTCGGTGGTGTCCGGGAAGGTGGCGACGCCGAGGCTGATGGTCTTGAAGACGACGAGGCCGGGATCGGTGGAGAAGCCGGGAAAGATGGTGCGGGCGACGGCCGAGCGGAGTCGCTCGGCGGTCTGGTAGGCTTCGGCGGACGGAGTTTCCGGCAGGACGATGATA
>JANLUQ010000041.1:0-2570 GCA_031363565.1 Armatimonadota bacterium
ATCCAGGGCGCGCCCGACAGCGTCAGCAACGCCGTGGTGTAGGCGCCGATAGCCATGAAGGAAGCCTGCGCCAGCGAGATCTGCCCGGCATAGCCAAGCGTCAGATTAAGCCCCATCGCCGCAATGCCGAAGATCAGCCAAGAGCAGAGCGTGTAGATTACGTAGTTGCCCTGCCCGAGCGGCGCCACGATCAGCGCCGCCAGGAAAAGCGCGCTGAGCACTCCTTGCCGCGCCGTCATACCTGCCGCCCTTCCGAGGTGCCGAACAGCCCGTACGGACGCCACATGATGATGGTGATCAGGAGCACCAGCGGCACGGCGGCGCGATACTGGGCCGTGACATACGTAGCGGTCATGTTGTCGAGCACGCCCAGCAGCAGCCCCCCGGCGATGGCGCCCCGGATCTGGTTGAAGCCGCCGATGATGGCCGCGATGAACGCGATCAACCCGAGCTGCTCCCCGTTGGAGAACTTCGCCAGAAACACCGGCGAGATCAGAAAACTGGCCAGCGCCGCCAGGGCCGCGTTGATGAGGAAGGCATACAGCACCATCCTTTGCGTATCGACACCGAGGATCTGTGCGACGGCCGGATTCTGCGCCGTCGCCTGCATGCAGCGCCCAGTGCGCGTGCGGTTCAGGAATAGCGTGAGCAGAATGACGATGGTCACGGAGATGGCGAGGTTCATCATGTCCTGCACCGAGATGACGGCGCCGGCAACGTCAAGCGTCGTCTGCGGGAACAGGTCGGGAAACGGCTGCGCTTCCGCCCCGTAGGACAGCTTCATGGCCTCTTTCAGGAACGAGCTGAGTGCCATTGTCGCGATGATCAGCGGCAGCCCGACGTTTGGCAGCATGGGGTCGACAACGACGCGCTTGAACAGGAAGCCGAGCACTAAGACCGCGAGCACCAA
Organism: Armatimonadota bacterium; assembly: GCA_031363565.1. Lineage (GTDB taxonomy): Bacteria > Armatimonadota > Armatimonadia > Armatimonadales > Capsulimonadaceae > JANXMY01. Next base: position 911 of record JANLUQ010000041.1, read on the forward strand.
GCCGAACAGCAGCGACGCCCAAAGCGGCAGCCCGAACCATTTTAGCCCGACTAGGACCGCGAACCCCGGTAGCACGACGAATTCGCCTTGTGCGAAGTTCACCGTCTGCGCGGCCTGCCACAGGAGCGTGAAGCCGATCGCGGCCAGCGCATAGATCGACCCGGTTGATAAGCCGGACAGCAAAACCTGGACAAATTCGGACATCGTGCGGTCCCGTTCTGTGGACTCAGTTGGCCGGAACCGTACCGATCACCACCTGCTTGCCGTCTTTGACCTGGGTCATGAAGCTCTCGCGCGAGATGTCGCCCTTGTCGTCCCACGACGTCGTCAGAAGCATGTGCGGGTATTTGGCGACATCGAGCGTCAGCCCGTGCAGCTTGTCCGTCAGTGCCTGCCGGTCGAGCTTACCGACCAACTCGGTCGTGTATTTCACGGCATAAACGGCGATGTAACCCTTGATGCCGTTGTGGTCGGTCTCGCGGTTGTAGCGCTTGCGGAACTTCTCGGCAAAGCCCTGAATGGCGAGCACCGGCGCCTCCGATGTCAGCCCGACATGAGCAATCGCGCCGTTGGCTGCCTCGCCTGCGAGCTCGATCACCTTCTGCCCGGTCAGCGTCACCTCGCCTACGAGCGGGATGGTAAGCCCCTGCTTTCTGGCCTCCTTGAGGAAGCGCGCGCTCTCCTCCTCGTTGACGTAGACGAACGCGGCGTCGACGTTGGCACGCTTGATCCTGGCGATATCGGCGGCGAAATCGACCTGGCCCTGCTCGCTGGGCACGTCCGCTGCTACGGTAATCCCGGCCTTCCTCATCTCCGATAGGAAGGCATCGCGGCCACCCTTGCCGAACTCGCTGTTTACCCAAGCCACCGCTACCTTTTTTGCCTTCAGCGTATCCTGGAAATAAGCGGTCAGACCTGGTAACCCCTTAGCGGCGCTGGACGACGTGCGGAAGATGTATGGGTTGCCGCGCTCGGTGATCACTGGCGCTTCCGCCCCGGTGAACTGCGGTACGCCGGCCTGCTTGGCAACAAGCATGTTGACGATGGTAGAGCCAGAATAGACCGTGCCGATGATCGCATAGGCACCCGCATCGATCGCCTTTTGCGTCAGGGCGCGCGAGGTCTGCGGATCGGTCGCTGTGTCATAGTCGACCATCTCGATTTTCTTGCCGAGGATGCCCCCTGCGGCGTTGATCTCGTCGACCGCGAGGTGTGCGCCATCATGGTAGTTAGTGCCCGAGACGGCGCCCGACCCCGACAATTCGCACAGGCAGGGCAGCTTCACCGTATCCTGCGCCCATGCCGGCGTCACCCACGCCATGGCGATGGCGCACAGAGCAGCCGTACCCAACCAGTTTTGGACAAGCTTCACGTCAATCATCCCTTTTCTGTCTTTTGTATACACATCTTACAGCGTCACTTAAAGTGGCGGCAGTTGAATGTCCAGTGACCAAATCCGGTGATGGGGCGGCCCCAGAGTGCAGAGCTATGTCCGAACCTGGGTGACGACGGTTTGAGGAGGGCGGCGTATCGAGGCGGGTGAAGGCCTGCATGAACTCCCGAAGGAGCCGATACGCCATGTCGAGCACTAGCACCGTTGTTCCCCTCCGTCAGCCCGACACGGTTGACGACCCGCTCACGGCCGTCTTGCGGGACGGCG
>JANLUQ010000098.1:0-3997 GCA_031363565.1 Armatimonadota bacterium
GGGGGGGGGGGGGCCCCCGCGCCCCCCCCCCCCCGCCTCCCCAAACCTGCTAACCTGCCCCCAGACAGACCACGCACTCAGCTTTAACCGGTTGTTGATCCGGCCTGTTGCTACAGCCCCAGATGCGCCAGAGCGAAGACGCCGTAGGCCGCACTCGACCCCATCAGCGTCAGCACCCCCACCAGGTCCCACCGGCGGGCGATCCAACGGACGATCCCAGCCCCATGCGCCGCCGTCTCCGTCGTGTCTGCACTCGCCGTCCGGCCCGAGTTGCTGATGCTGCTGTTGTTGTAGATGGCCTGCTGCATGATCGTGTCCCCTGTGTTCCGTCCGCCTCGATTTCGTTGATGTGCTTATTATAGACGGGAACGGAGGCGGTGATTGAGGTGGGCGTCACGCCCTACCTGTGAAGTTTGTCACACAGGGAAACATGGGAATGACGATGCGGAGAGCGAATTGGGAGAGCTATCGCGGTTCCTAAAACTGACTTTTCTCCGACCCGCTTCGGCTGCGCCGTGCGAGCCGCAGGAACTTTCGCACCCCTATCGCTGCTCTCCTCCCGCCTCTGCTCCTAACCTCAGTGGAGAGTCAAGCAAGAGGAAAGAAAGAAGAAAGAAGTCCAACAGACCTATGAAGAACATTCGACCCCGACCGGCGGCCTTCGCTGCCATCACAGCCCTGCTCGGGCTGTCCGTGCTGCCGCTGTGCGCCGCCCCACTTCCGGCACCCGACCAGAAGGCGAACCCGCAGATGAAGGCCGTGCTGATTGAGTTGGCCAGGATGACCCCCGTGCCTCCCTATCGGCTCACCCCAGCCCAGGTCCGCAGGAACCCCGGTCCGCCCGATGCCGTCAAGGCGGTCCTCAAGCGGCAGGGCAAGTCCACTGCCCCGGAGCCGGTCGCAAACGTCGAGAACACGACCATTCCCGGACCCATCGGGCGCATTCCTGTTCGTATTTACACGCCCAGAGGCAGGGCGCCCTTTCCCGTCTTGGTCTACTACCATGGCGGCGGCTGGGTGATCGCCAACATCCAGACCTATGACGCCTCCTGCCGCGCGCTGGCCAACAAGGCCAAGTGCGTGGTCGTCTCGGTCGGCTATCGGCAGGCCCCGGAGTACAAGTTCCCCGCCTCCCACGAAGACAGCTACGCCGCCTTGCAGTATGTGATGAACAACACGGCACGGTTCGGCGGCAACCCCAGGCGCGTGGCTGTCGGCGGCGAGTCGGCGGGCGGCAACCTGGCTGGGGCCGTTTGCCTCATGGCACGAAACCGCAAAGGCAAGATGCCGATCTACCAGCTTAACGTCTACCCGATCGCGGGCACCGACCTGAACACGCCCTCGTACCTTTCGAACGCCGGAGCGATCCCGCTTTCCAAGCCCTTCATGGCCTGGTTCTTCCGCTATGAGGTGCGGACGCCGCGCGACCTTCAGAACCCGCTGATCGCCCTGGACCGCGCCAATGTCCACGGCCTGCCGCCCGCGACGGTGATCACAGACCAGATTGATCCGCTGCAAAGTGAAGGCATGCTGTATGCGAACCGGCTGAAGGCGGCGGGTATCCCCGTGCGCTTCCGCAACTACAACGGTGTTACCCATGAGTTCTTCAGCATGCCCGCCGTGCTGGACGCGGCCAGGGCCGCGAACACCTTCGCGGCCGAGGGGCTGACCTCCGCCTTCAATAAGTAGCCCCGACGCCAAGAGATCTGCGGCCCGTCGGCATGATGCCGACGGGCTTTTTTTGGTGTAGGAGATCACGGAGAAAGCGATTATGGCTTTTGAGGAAACGAGGCAGGAGATGAGGCAGCGGCATCAGACAGCAAAAAAGCGCCGACCCCTCGGGTCGCCGCTTTCCGTCACGCTGCTGTTTTTCCGTCGTCAATTTGGCAACGTAGATATAGTATGTCACAGGGCGGGCCGGAAGTCAAGGGGCGCTGCGAGGGTGGGGCCAACCCAAAACGCCCATAAGCGACGGCTCAACTACCCCAGGCAGCGATTTCAACTATCGTCAGGGTCCTAATTAGCCCCCAGGAACCATCCGATTTGTCTCAAAATTGATGCACACTTCATCGTGCCGACCAGAGCGTTTCAGGCATCTTAGAAGACCCGGCTTTGCTTCAGGAAGCGACAAACACCATTGATGCTTTTTGTGGGTACAATCACTCCATGCCCCGCAGGAGGGGGCACAAATGCTACATATCTCCCCCACTGCGGATTGGAGCAAAATTCTGCAAGACACGGCGGCGCAGGCGCCCGAGGCTTTCACCTCGGACGGCCATGTGCTCAACCTTCTTGAAGGAGAATGGTCAAATCCCGGCTCCGGCCGCCACTACGAGTCGGCTATTGATGGCCGCAGCCTCGGCCAAATCCCCATGCTGGACCTGCAAACGGCGCGCAGCGCGGTCAAATTCGCGAAATCCGAAGCCTCGGACTGGGCCGCCGTTGACCTGGACGAGCGAAAACGCCGTGTCTTTCTCTGTCTGGAGGGCCTGCGCGAGCAGCGGAAGCTGATTGCCCTGCTCTTGGTTTGGGAGATCGGCAAGCCCTACGCCCAGGCACTGCTGGACATTGACCGCTGCATCAGCGGAGTCGAGTGGTATCTCGAAAACATCGAGTCCATGCTCGAGAAGCGTCGGCCCCTCGGATTGATCTCCAACATCGCGTCCTGGAACTACCCGATGTCCGTGCTCATGCATGCCGTTCTGGTCCAGGTGCTGGCCGGGAATGCGGCGGTCTCCAAGACCCCTACCGACGGCGGCCTTTATGCTTTGACGCTCGCCCACGCTATCGCGCGCCGGGCGGGCCTGCCGGTCTCGCTTGTCAGCGGCTCAGGCGGTCAGCTCTCCGACGCCCTCGTGCGGAACGAGTTCGTTGACTGCCTCGCTTTTGTCGGCGGCAAGACGAGCGGCGGCGCCATCGCGGCCAGCCTCTACGATGCCGATAAGCGCTACCTGCTGGAGATGGAAGGGGTGAACGCCTACGGAGTCTGGCAGTTCTCCGATTGGCCAAATCTGGCGCAGCAGATCCGCAAGGGCTTCGATTATGGCAAGCAGCGCTGCACCGCCTACGCGCGCTATGTCATCCAGCGCGAGCTTTTTCCGCAGTTCTTGGAGACCTATCTGCCGGTACTGCGCTCGCTACAATTCGGCAACCCGGTGCTGGTGGAGCGCGACGACGACCCCCTGCCGAAGCTCGACTTCGGGCCGCTGATCAACAGCAAGAAGGTCGAGGATCTGCGCGTGCTGTATACCGAAGCCCTGGGCAAAGGAGCAGTCAGCCTGCATGAAGGCGAGGTCGCCAAAGACCGCGTGCTGCCGAACCAGGACCTCTCCGCCTACCTGCCGCCGGCGGCCTTGCTGAACATCCCGCGCAACTCGCGTCTTTACCACAATGAGCCGTTCGGCCCCATTGACACGATCGTCGTCGTGGATCATATCGAGGAGCTTATCTCCGAGATGAATGTGTCGAACGGCTCCTTGGTCTCCTCGATCGCGTGCGACGACCCGCAGACGGCGAAGCAGATCGCCGATCAGCTGCGCGGCTTCAAGATCGGCGTCAATACAGTCCGGAGCCGTGGCGACCGCGAGGAAGTCTTTGGGGGGATCGGGCAGTCCTGGAAGGGCTGCTTTGTCGGTGGGCGCTACCTGGTTCTGGCGGTCACTCAGGGGGACCCCGGCGAAAAGCTTTACGGCAATTTCCCCGAATACACCCAGCTTCCAGAGAAGACCTAACAGCTGATGTTACGCACGCACGGCCCTGAAGCCCCGCCGTTCACGGCGGGGCGCTCACGACCCGGCCAAAGCCAGTGCGTACAGTTCGGAGTCTCTTATACACTGATGTTACGCACGGGCTGTGACCGGGCCGTAAACGACCCGTCTGGGGGGCGAGACGCCGACCGCCCTGCGGGCGGGAGGGGAAGTCTTCTCTTCCGGTCGCAGACCGGTTGGCCGCAGGCCCCCCAGACCTGCCCTTCAGGGCGGGACTGCGTAACATCAGT
>JANLUQ010000123.1:0-3784 GCA_031363565.1 Armatimonadota bacterium
CTGGGCTGCGGTACGGGCGCGTGCGCGGTGGGCGTCGCGGCCCAGCTCTACCAGGGCGACGGCATGGGTTTGTTCGAGCAGACCGTTGACGTCGTCTCCAAGGGCGGAACCTTACGCACCACCTGGCCGGGCGAGGGCGCCCCCATAGACATGATTGGCCCCGCACAAATCGTATATGATGGAGATTTCGGCCTTGACCCTGCCCCTTGAGACGTTTCCTCTCTTGCGCTCCAAACCGACCTTCGACAAACGCTTCGATCTGCGCTCCTTCGGCGAGCCTTTGAAAGCTCTGCGCGCCGTAGCCATCCGGGACGCGGACGAGCCTCTGGTAGACCTGCGCGAGTTCTGCCCCGCCGTCATCCTCCGACCCGGCTGCCTCCCGTTCCTGCGTGAGACCGTGGCGAACATGGTGAACGAGGTCCAGGCGCGGCTGCCCGAAGGCCACACGCTGGCTGTCGGCACCGCCCTGCGGACTTTGGACATGCAGCGCGGCATCCGGGAGGGCTTCACGAAGGACATGACCGAGAAGCACCCGGACTGGTCGAAAGCGACCCTGGCCCGGATGCTCAACCGCATGGTCGCTCCGCCCGATGATCCCTCCCCTCCCCCGCACACGACCGGCGGCGCTTTAGATGTGGGCGTTCGTGGCCCGGACGGCGAAGGGCTGGACTTCACCTCTCCCATCGAAGGATGGGACTCCGCGCCGACCTACTACCACAAACTTTCAGAGCAAGCCCGCTCCAACCGCCTGATGCTGATCGAGGTGATGGAAGGCGTCGGCCTAACTAACTATGTCGGCGAGTGGTGGCACTGGAGCTACGGCGACCAAGGCTGGGCCTTGCGCGTCGGCAGCCCGGTGGCCTACTATGGGGCGGTGGAGGTGGAGGACGCGGAGAACCAGCGGATTCCACACCCGCCGAAAGAAGATGAGACCAAGGTAGAAGAGGCGGAAACCGAGGCACCGCAGTAGGATGTGCCATGGGTCGAAACCCGAGGCACTATCTCTTCGTCGGCGGATAGAACTGCCGTTCCAGCACTTCCGTGTTCACCCCCAGCGTGTAGAGCAGGTGCAGAAGCGTCCATGTACCGACCATGCGCCAGGCCAGACCGCGCTTGCCGTGGAAGCGGCGTGCGCTCGTGACCACGGGCGACGAAAGAAATGGCAGGGTCTGGGATAGAGGTATGTTGGGGTGCCGCCGTTTGGCTTCAGCACGGAGGGTGAGGCAGAAGGCGTAGTCTTCCATCAGGGCGGCTTCTTTATAGCCGCCCAAGGCGTCAAACACGGCACGGCGCACGAACAGGGCGCTGTCGCCATAGAAGAGACGTGAGCGGCGGGAGCGGGCGTTGTAGACGGCGGCAAAGAAGTGCGGCAGCAGGCCGGGAGCATCAAAGCGAAGGGTGAAGTTGCCGCCCAGAACGGCGAGGTCGCCCGAAGCGCGGCGGATGAGGTCGGCGGCATCGGCGGGCAGGTGGGTATCGGCATGGAGGAACAGCAGGATGTCGCCGGTCGCTGCGCCGGCACCAGCATTCATTTGGGTGCCCCGGCCACGCGGGGAGCTGATGACGTGTGCGCCACAGTCCGAGGCGATCTCGCGGGTGTTGTCCGTGCTGCCGCCGTCGGCGACAATGATCTCATCGCCGGGCCGCAGGATAGCGCGAACACGGTCCAGGGTGGCGGGAAGCTGCGCGGACTCGTTCAGCGTGGGGATGATAACGGAGAGCATGGCATAGGCGGAACATAGAAACAGCCCCCAGAGGTTCCGGGGGCTGTTCGTTTTTTGCTTACACCTTTGGTTTTGGTTAGCGCTATGAAGCTGTCTTTATTTATGCCTTAGGTGATGGCGAAGCAGGCCCATGAGTGTGTATGGGTCCACGACGCGGACGTTGGGCAAGGCTTGCAGGCGCGTGAACAGCCGTTGATGGGCCGTTGGGGACCAGAGGATAGTGCGGAAGATGTGGAAGTGCGGCCCCGCGTCTTTGTCCCCGGCCAATGTCGCTTGAATGCGGCGGAGTGCTTCATCGGTCTGGTCCGGGTTCGGCATGTCGGCCCCCATCGTCAGAAAGGGCGTCTGGGTGCCGGGAACGAGGCCTGAATAGGCGGGCAGCTTCTGGGCGACGAAGCCGTCCGGGGAAAAACGAGCATAGGCGGTCAGGGCATCAGCGGACATAGGGCGGGCGTCGCCGTCAATGACGAACCCAGTCAGGGACAGGTCCCAGGTCTGGTAATACCGGCGGCAGTGTGCCTCCCAGGTCTCTAGGCCGGACGGCAGGTGTGAAAACGGGCGGTCACCGTCGAGGTCTCCGGGGTTCAGGTATCCCGCGCCCGAATCGCCCGCTATGAAGTGGTCGTTGACCGTGGCCGTGCGGCGTGCCCAGTCCAGGCCGACGGGGAAGCGGTCGGCGAGGTTCGGGTTGAACGCCCAGCCCAGCGGGACAGTGCCACGCGCCGGATCGTTCCAGAGCGCGGGCAGCCTTTGGTAGAGCCAGGCCGCCGAATCATAGTCGCCGACATAGAATGTGATGTAAGTGTAGGGCGCGACATTCCCCGCACTATCCAGGTCATCAGCCCTGGCCCAGTCGGCGGCGGTCGGCTTTGGTTGTGAATAATGCGCCTGCTGCGGGAACAGGGCGAAGACGGAGGCGTTCGCCATCGCATTTAGGCCCAAGGCGTCGGCATCCATGTAGGCGTTGAAGCAGGATAGGATGGCTGCATAGCGCCATTCGGTGGCAACATCGCCGTGGCGCCCCCCCGCCGTCTGGGTGTACTTCCATGCCCAGGGGACGAATCCACCAACATGGACCATGTGCCTGCCGTGCGTTCGGTCATAAGCAGAGCGCAGGATGGCCGTCAGCGTCCGGGTGTCCGTGCCGAGCGGCTGCTTGGGGTCGTCCTGCGGCTCCTCGTCACTCCAAGGGGAGAGGTCGAAGAAAAAGGCGCGGCGGGCGATGAAGTAGTCGTGATCGGACAGGCCGTGCGTGTCCGGGCCGGACTTTGCTGGGGCAGTCAGCCACCACGAATCGATGTAGTAGGCCAGGCGCGTCGGGTCGCACCTGCCCGTGTCCAAATAGCGGCGCTTGGCCCACAGGTAGGCGTCGCACTTGGCGCTGCCGGTCTCGGCGCCGGTGAAGAGCGGCGAGCCGTCCGTGTGAAGCAGGCGCAGCTTGACGGGGAGGCGCGGGCCATGAACGACCAGGCGGTTATAAACGGAGCCGGGGGCCGGGTCATAGGCGATGGGCAGCAGGTCCTCGCAGCCCGCTGCTGTCGAGGCGACATTGCTGGTGGCGGGAACGCGCAAGTCATACAGGACGACGCCCTTGATGTGTGGGCGGAAGGTTTGGACCAGGCTCTCCAGGGCCGGCAGTGGGTGCAGCGGCATCTTGGCAAGCCAGCCGCCGGGCGCGCGCAGGTGGTACAGCCAGAAGCGGTCAATGCCGCCTGGCTTGCCCGTATCGCCGGTGACATAAGTGATGTAGAGTCGGGGATGTTCTCGGTTGACGAGACCTTGCAGGGCGGCGACCAGATGCACCTCGGCCCAGGCGTTCCGGCTGCCGCGCTCGGCGTGCAGGTCGTAAGCGAGGGTGGGCGTAAGATCGTAGGTGTAAAGTGGCGTTTTGTCCATTGGGGCCGCCAGCACACGCGGCACAGCGTACAGGAGCAATAGCAGCAGGGCGAACAGGCGGACAGGAAGGGCGAACACAAGGTTCCTCCCTACGGTAGCGGGGCTACTTGCCGATGCAGAAGCGCGCGAAGATCTCACTGATCACATCCTCCCCTGCCGTCTCG